>CAMZHY010000470.1 GCA_947307005.1 uncultured Planctomycetaceae bacterium | reverse complement strand
GACGAACTGAACGCTTCGACGCGGTCCTTTTCGCGACGGATTCCGGCTCGGCGGCGTCCGCACTCGCCGACGCCGCGCCGACGGTCGCGAGTCTGTACGGTCAGACCGAACACACCGGCGTCGCCATCGTTCATCTCGCGTATCGAAACGAGCAAATCGGACGTCCCGTCCAAGGGATGGGGTTCGTCGTTCCGACGTCGGAGGGGAACGGCGTGATCGCCGGGTCCTTCAGCAGCTTCAAATATCCGACGCGCGCGCCCGAAGGGACGACGCTCCTCCGCGTTTTCGTCGGGGGCGCGAGGGCGCCCGAGATGGTCGAACTGCCGCAAAACGAGCTTGTCGAACGCGTCGAAGCGGAGGTTCGCAAGCTCCTCGACGTCAAAGGCGCGCCCGTTACGGTCGACGTCGCGCGCTTCCCGAACTCGATGCCGCAATATTATTTAGGGCGTCTCGATTGGCGTCGCCGACTCCAAGAGGCGCTTGATTCCGAGCCGACGCTGGCGCTCGCCGGAAACGCGCTCGACGGCGTCGGACTGCCCGTGTGCGTCAAAAGCGGCTACGACGCGGCGGATAAAATCCTCGCCGACCTCGCGCTTCGTCCAAAACCAAGCGCGAAACCGTAATCCAAAACGCGACGCGATCCTTTCGGAGTCCTCGTCGTTTTCGTTTTTCCGATCTTTATTCAAGGAACGCTGTTATGAATATTCGCTGTCTTTCCGCAGGGATTCTTTTCGCCGACGTCGGATGCGCCCCGATCGACCACGCGCCCGTTCCGGGCGAGCTTGTTCAAACGGAACGCGTCGAATTGTCCCTTGGAGGCTGCGCGTCGAACGTTTCGATCAACCTTGCGAAACTTGAGGTTCCCACGGGGCTTACGGGCTGCGTCGGGGACGACGCGTTCAGCGACTACATTCTTAAATCGCTCGCGAATCCGCTCGTGGACGTCTCCGGAGTGCGCCGGGTCGCCAACTCCAGTCCGGGGTGTTCGCTGATCGTCAACGTTCGGAACGAAGACCGTCGATTTGTGAGCACGACGGGCGCGAACGCGCAGTTTTCCGTCGCCGATATTCCTCAGGCGTGGACCGAACAGGCGGAGATTCTCTATATCGGCGGGTATCTCATGATGGAGCGTCTCGAAGAGCAGAGTACGATCGACTATTTTAAGGCGTTTCAAGCGCGGGGCGGCAAGACGATGCTCGACGTCGTGCTCTACGGAAACCGCCCGTATTGGCCCGTGATCGAACCGCTTCTTCCCTACGTCGATTACTTTATGCCGAACGACGACGAGGGCTACGCGATCGCCGGGCTCAAAGATCCGGTCGATCAGGCGAAATTCTTTACGGACGCGGGCGCGAAGACGTGCGTCATTACGTGCGGCGACGAAGGGTCGATCTATTATTCCGCCGCCGAGAAATTCCGCGCCGAGATTTTCAGAACGGAATTCGTCGGCGGCACCGGATCGGGCGACGCGTTCGACGCGGGGTTGATTTCGGCGCTTCTCGACGGTTGCGACGCGTATGAAAGCGTAAAGCGCGCGACGGCGCAGGGGATGAGCTGCGTTCGTCACGGTTCCGCGACGCAGAGCGTCTTTACGAAGAGCGAGCTGGAAGAGTTCCTCGCCGGTCGCGAACTCAAGACGACGCCGATTCAATAATCGATCGCGTCGACGCTTGGCGCGATCTTGACTTTTACTTTTCGCGCCGATAAGATTGAAAAACGTTGAAACGAACGTCGCCGCCGGGACGTTTTCCGACGACGATTTCTCACCGAAGACGCCTTCAGAAATTGGAGCGAGTTATGTACTTATGTCCGACTTACGTCTTGGCGGTCGTGTTTTGCGTCGTCACGATGTTCTGCTGGGGTTCGTGGGCCAACACCCAGAAGCTTGTCAATAAGAAGTGGCGTTATGAACTCTTCTACTGGGATTACGTGATCGGCGTTCTTGTGACGTCGCTCGTTTTCGCGTACACGATGGGGTCGCGCGGCGCGGTTGGGCGCGACTTTATTCTCGACCTGAGCCAGGCGGACGTCTCGTCGCTCGGCTGGGCGTTCGCCGGAGGCGTCGTCTTTAATATCGCGAACATTCTGCTCGTTTCCGCGATCGATATCGCCGGAATGTCCGTGGCGTTTCCCGTCGGCATCGGACTCGCGCTCGTACTCGGCGTGATCTGGAATTTCCTCGGCGCGCCGAACGCGTCGGGGAACCCCGCGCTTCTCTTCCTCGGCGTCGGACTCGTCGCGGTTGCGATTATTCTGAGCGCGCTCTCGTATAAGAAACGCGACGCGGCGAGCGCCGATCCGAACGCGCCGAAGAAGTCGATCGGAAAGGGACTCGCGCTGTCGCTCCTTTGCGGCGTCCTCATGTCGCTCTTCTATTACTTCGTCGCGAAGTCGCTCGCGCCTGTCGTGACCGGCGCGGCGCCGAATCAGACGTTTGACGTCACGCTGACCAACCTCCAGGTGCGCGGCGCCCAGCTTGAACACGGCAAGCTCACGCCGTACACCGCCGACGTGCTCTTCGCGCTCGGCGTCTTCCTGAGCAACTGCGTCGTCATGCCGATTCTCATGCGTTTCCCGATCTCGGGCGAGCCTGTCAAGATGAGCGAATATACAAAGGGAGCGTTCGGCGATCACTTCTGGGGCTGGGTCGGCGGCGCCGTCTGGGCCGTCGGCATGACGCTCAACGTCATCGCCTCCGGGGTCGCGTCCGCCGCCGTCGCGTACGGACTGGGGCAGGGCGCGACGCTGATGTCCGCGATCTGGGGCGTCTTCATCTGGCGCGAGTTCAAAGGCGCGCCGAAGGGCGTCTCGAAGATTCTCGCCGCGATGTTCCTCTTCTTCGTCGTCGGACTCGGACTTATTATCTGGACAAAACTTGACGCTCCGACGCCCGCCGAACCGCCCGCAATGGACGAAATCGATATTCAGGCGACCGTCGGCGGCGAGATTCCGACCTTCGAACAGACGATGGAAGAGCCGGAAACCTTCGACCCCGTCGAAGATCAGACCGATCCCAACGACGATCCCTTCGCGGAAACGCCCGCCGTTGACGAGTCCGCGCCTGCGGAAGAGCCCGCCGTTGACGAGCCCGCGCCCGCCGAAGAGCCCGTCGTCGCCGAACCCGCGCCTACGGAAGAGTCCGCCGCCGCCGAACCCGCGCCTGCGGAGGAGCCCGCAGTCGACGCGTCCGCGCCA
>CAMZHY010000469.1 GCA_947307005.1 uncultured Planctomycetaceae bacterium | reverse complement strand
AACCTTGTAAAGATGCAAACATTTTGAATCACTTCGCGGCGTTCATTTTCCGTTCGGCGTCGCGTGACTTGAGTCTCCAGACGCTCTTGAGACGCGGCTTTCTGTTGAAAGGGGGCGCGACCGGGAGCGTTTTTTTATGTTTGCTTCCCAAAGGCGTCGTCCATTCTGGGTTTTCAAGCTATTCCGCTCGCCTCGGATTGTCGTAGAGCGTCCATTTTCGATTTGAGCATAACGCGCTTATTTTAAAAGACGTTCATTGGTAAGGAGATACAAGATGGCACGTCGAGAAGACGTTAAGAAGGTTCTCATAATTGGTTCCGGTCCTATTGTGATTGGTCAGGCTTGCGAGTTTGACTACTCTGGAACTCAGGCTTGTAAAGCCTTGCGTGAACTTGGTTACAAGATCGTCTTGGTCAACTCCAATCCGGCGACAATCATGACGGATACGGTCATGGCGGACGCCACTTACATTGAGCCGCTTACGGTCCAATCCCTTGAACGCATTATTGAGAAGGAACGTCCTGACGCGTTGCTTCCCAATCTCGGAGGGCAGTCGGCGTTGAACCTTGCAACCGCGCTCCAAAAAGCAGGCGTCCTTGACAAGTATGACGTGAAAGTCATCGGAGTTCAACTCGACGCGATTGAACGCGGCGAGGATCGACAGGAATTTAAAAATACGATGAAGGAACTTGGCATCGAAACGCCAAGAAGTGAAATCGCTCGCACCTTAGAAGAAGCTGAAGCAATCGCTGAAAAGCTTGGCTTTCCTGTGGTGGTTCGTCCAGCTTATACGATGGGCGGCACCGGCGGCGGCATTTGTTATAACCTCGAAGAATTCCGTACGATCGTCTCTCGAGGGCTTGCCGCCAGTCTTGTGACCGAGGTCCTTGTCGAAGAATCCGTTCTTGGTTGGGAAGAGTTGGAACTCGAGGTCGTTCGCGACGCCAATAACAAACTGATTACAGTCTGTTTCATCGAAAACGTAGATCCGATGGGCGTTCATACCGGCGATTCGTTCTGCACGGCCCCGATGCTTACAATTAGTCCCGAGATTCAGAAAAAACTCCAAGAATATGCCTATAAAATAGTTGAGCGGATTGGCGTCATCGGCGGAACGAACGTTCAGTTTGCACACGATCCAGAGACGGACCGCATTGTTATTATCGAGATCAATCCCCGCACCAGTCGCTCCTCCGCGCTTGCCTCCAAGGCGACGGGGTTCCCGATTGCGCTTGTATCCGCAAAACTAGCAAGCGGCATGACGCTTGATGAAATGCCATACTGGCGTGCGGGAACGCTTGATAAATACGAACCATACGGAGATTACGTCGTCGTAAAATTTGCGCGTTGGGCGTTTGAGAAATTTCGAGGAGTTGAAGATAAGCTCGGCACTCAAATGCGTGCTGTCGGCGAAGTTATGAGTATCGGTAAAACCTTTAAAGAAGCTTTTCAGAAAGCCGTTCGTTCTCTCGAAAAGGGACGACCGGGACTGGGTTTTGCCAAAAACTTCCACGATCTTCCCGTCGAAGAATTGCGTCGCTTGATCAGTGTTCCGAACAGTTGGCGTTACTTCCAGATTTACGAGGCGATTAGAAAAGGCGCGACGGTAACGCAGATTTTTGAAGCGACAAAGATCAAGCGTTACTTCCTTGAACAGATGCGCGAACTGGTCGAACTGGAAGAGAAAATTTTAACCTATAAAGGCGCCGAACTTCCCGACGAACTACTCAAACAGGCAAAACTTGACGGCTTTGCCGATAAGTATCTTGCCGAAATTCTCAACGTTTCTGAGAAGTCAATTCGTGATCGCCGTCTTGCGATTGGCGTTAAAGAAGTTTGGAATAAGGTTCAAGTTAGCGGCGTCGACGACGCGTGTTACTGGTATTCGACTTACAACGGGACTGATGAAAACGTTGTTAGTCCGAAGAAGAAAATTATGGTTCTTGGCGGCGGTCCAAACCGAATTGGTCAGGGTATTGAGTTCGATTACTGTTGCGTCCATTGCGCCATGGCGCTACGCAAGAGCGGATACGAGACCATCATGGTCAATTGCAACCCTGAGACCGTTTCCACCGACTATGACACCTCTAATAAGCTTTATTTCGAGCCGCTGACTCTTGAGGACGTCTTAAGCATTTACAATGCGGAAAAACCGGATGGAGTCGTTGTCCAGTTTGGCGGTCAGACTCCTCTGAATCTTGCTGCTGAACTTGCCGCAAACGGAGTCAAAATAATCGGAACCTCGCCTGAAACAATTGCGATGGCGGAAGATCGCGACTTGTTTAGGCATATGATGCAACGGCTTAATATTCCAGAACCAGAATCTGGAATGGCGACCACCGTTGCTGAAGCTAAGGAACTCGCACAACGCATCGGTTTTCCGCTTCTGGTTCGTCCCTCCTTTGTTCTCGGAGGTCGAGCAATGGAAGTAGTTCACGATGAACAGCAACTTGTCGAATACGTGAACGCGGCTGTCGACGTTTCTCCAGAGCGACCGATTTTGATTGACCGTTTTCTTGTCAACGCAATTGAAACAGAAGCGGACGCCATTTCTGACGGTGAAACGGCGTTTGTTCCCTCCGTCATGGAACATGTTGAACTTGCCGGCGTCCATTCTGGCGACTCTGCTTGCGTTATTCCGCCGATTAGCATCGCGCCTCGTCATGTTGAAACGATTCGCGAATACACAAAACGAATTGCGATTGAAATGGGCGTTGTCGGTTTGATGAACATCCAATATGCAATTGCCGACGACGTCGTTTACATTCTCGAGGCAAATCCTCGCGCGAGTCGAACCGTCCCCCTCGTCTCCAAGGTCTGCAATATTCAAATGGCAGCCCTTGCAACTCGCGTTATGCTTGGTGAAAAAATTTCTCAGCTCAATTTGCTCCCAAAGGTTATTGGACACTTTGGCGTCAAGGAAGCGGTTTTCCCCTTTAATATGTTCCCTGAGGTTGACCCTATCCTAGGACCTGAAATGCGTTCGACGGGCGAAGTTTTGGGGCTGTCCCATTCTTTCGGTCTAGCCTTCTACAAGGCGGAGGAAGCCGCGGGCTGTGTTCTTCCTAAGGAAGGAGCAGTTCTTATGACTATCTCTGAAAACGACCGAGTTATGGGCGGCACCTTTGCAATGGTCGCTCAAGGTTTTGCTCGTCTCGGTTTCAAGATTCTCGCGACGGAAGGAACTTATAAGGCGTT
>CAMZHY010000468.1 GCA_947307005.1 uncultured Planctomycetaceae bacterium | reverse complement strand
GGTAGAACCGCGGTTTGAAACGACTCTCTTTAGAAATCTGGCTCTTTCAAAAAACGGGGAAAGTACGGATGAAATCAAGTATTCGGAAAACTGTCGCCGTCTGCGCGGCGTTGCTGACGCTCGGCGCCGTCTGCGCAGCCGCGTTGTCCGCAGACGCCGCTTACGGCGAGGGCGGCAACGGCGTCGGAACGATGGAATATCTCGACCGCGGCGTCTATGCTGTGAAATCGGGAGACGGAATGTTCGTGAGCTGGCGCTGGAATGCAGACGACCCCGACGACGCCGAATTTCGGCTCTATCGCGACGATCAACTCGTCTACGTCAGCGCCGCTGGAAAAGCGACCTGCTATCAGGACGACGGCGGAAACGTCGGTTCCAAATACCGCGTGGATACGGTCGTGAACGGCGTCGCGGTCGGCTCGCAGGAATGCAAATTCAATTCCGACAGCCAGTATTTCGATATTCCGCTGAAAAAGCCCGGCGCTCAGTATTCCGCCAACGACTGCGTGGTCGGCGACGTCGACGGCGACGGACAGTATGAGATCTTTCTGAAATGGGACGGCGTTTCCAAGGACAACGCGCATGACGGCGCGACCGATCCGGTCTATATCGACTGCTACACGCTGGAGGGCGATATGCTCTGGCGCGTCAATCTCGGCAAGAATATCCGCGCCGGTCAGCATTACACGCAGCTTTGCGTCGCAGATTTTGACTGCGACGGCAGAGCCGAGCTGATAACCAAAACCGCCGACGGAACGGTCGACGGTCAGGGCGACGTCGTCGGCGATCCGAATGCAAATTACGTCTCAAAGGTCGGCAGAATTCTCGAGGGACCCGAATTTATAACGCTCTTCGACGGCATGACCGGCAAGGCGCTCGATACGATTGACTTCCCCGTGCCGCGCGGCTCCTCGGAGTGGGGCGACGGCTACGGCAACCGGTGCGACCGTTTCAACGGCGGCGTCGCCTATCTCGACGGCGAGCGCCCGAGCGCAATCTACGGCAGAGGCTATTACACGCGGCTGACATGGTCGGCGTTCGACGTGGTCGATAAAAAGCTCCGCGTGCGCTGGATTTTCGACACCGGCTATGATAAAAGGGCGCCGGGCTACGGCTGCGGAAATCATCAGGTCATGGTCGCGGACGTCGACGGCGACGGCAAACAGGAAATCCTGACCGGCTCAAACTGCATCGACGACGACGGCTCGCTGAAATGGACGACCGGCATGGGACACGGCGACGCGATGCACGTCGCAAAATTCTTCCCCGACCGAGAGGGGGTTCAGATCTGGACGTGCCATGAGGCAGGCCCATGGGGCTGCTCGCTGATCGACGGCGAAACCGGAAAGATTCTCTTCCATCAGAACGGTAGAAAAGATACCGGAGGGTGCTGCGCGGACAACGTCTGGGCAGGGAATAACGGCTCTGAATTCTGGGGCGCGCATTCCGGCGATATGTTCGACGGGGCGGGACGGAAAATCGCCGGAATCCGTCCGGCAATGAACTTCCTGATCTACTGGGACGGCGATCTTGAACGCGAGATTCTAGATCACACGGGTATTCAGAAGATGACGGCGGTCGATAAGACGGAAACGATTTTCAACGCGACGGGCTGTCTTTCCAACAACGGCACAAAGGGGGTTCCCTGCCTGACCGTCGACCTCTTCGGCGACTGGCGCGAGGAGCTGCTCATGCGCACAAACGACGGCGCCGCGCTCCGCGTCTGGTGTACGAATATCAACACTGAGCGCCGCATTACAACGCTGATGCACGATATGCAGTACCGCGCGCAGGCTTGCTGTGAGCAGAGTTCCTATAATCAGCCGCCGCATCCGAGCTTTTATCTTGGCTCCGACGCGCCGCTTCCCGCCAGACCGAGCGTGCGGCTCAACAACGCCAATTTTATTCAACAAAGCCGAGTCGAGGGAAAGAGATGAATTGCGATTCGGACGATATTTTGGCAAGGGGAATGGAGCGCCTTACGGAAGCTCTTGGCGTAATCGAAGCGCAACGCTTCATCTCGATAATCAAAAGGGAGAAGTTTGACTATACAAAGTGGCGTCGAGAGTATTTTGATTCGCCCAAAATCATCCTTATACGGGCGACGCCGAGAGGTTGTAATCGTCGTTTAGGACGTCGATTGATCGCTAGAGGCGTTTGTATGTAACGCGCGCTTTTATCTTTTCGCAATCGGTCGAAAGGATGGCGACCAGCGCCGATTCAAGCGTCGTTTTACACGCTTCAAGAGTTTGAAAGATTGACGGTGGGGCGCGATATGCTCAAAAATCTACGTTGCTTTGTTTTCTTTCCGAAATTTACGTCGTCGTCAAGAAAGTAAATTAAGGGGGCCGTGTCAAGAAAAACCTTATTGTATTCTATCATTGTCCCGGAGTCCCTTCACGTATTCCGCCGCGTCGCCTTCGAACATTTTTTTGCCGCGTCCCATGAAGACGCTTAGGTCGATCGGTTTCTTCACAGGCGCGTCGACTACCTCCGCCGTAACAATGACCTTTTGTCCCTTTTGAAGCGCAAGGTTTTCCGTCAACACAATACGGGAACCGTCGTAATATCCCTCAATTGCCGTCAGCATTAATTTATCTCCACAGCAAACCTTGATTATGAACCTTTAACGCAATTAGCATACCGCGACTAAGTTGCGGCGTCAAGGAATATCTCTTTGTAATATCGAGTCGTCGACGAGGAACTTAACGTTCGTACATAAGCGGTCGGATTGCTGTTCCTATCTTTGCTCTTCCCGCAGTTTGTTGACCGTTTCCATAAAGATTTCGACGCGGCGCGGGTCGACGGGGGCGCTCGTTTCGCCGCGCTCTTTGAACCAACTTCCGACGATGGCGCCGTCCGCGACGGCGAGGCGTTCTTCGCACGTTTCGAGCGTCATTCCCGCGCCGACGAAAAGGGGATAGTCTCCCAGCGCGTCGCGGAATTGCCGAATCTTCTCCATGTCCGTGACGAGTCCCGTTCCCGCGCCCGTAACGACGACGGCGTCGCAACGTTCTTTGCCAAGGCGGACGTCTTCTTCGACGCTTCGACCGGACAGAATCGGCTGATACTTGAACCGAACGCCCCCCAGTAGAAAAACGGGGTGTTCGGCGCGCAGCGTCGCGAGTCGGGCGGCGAACTCGGCGTCGTTTAACGTCGTCTTATCTTTTCCGCCGCGCCCGGCGTCTTGCGGCAAATGTCC
>CAMZHY010000467.1 GCA_947307005.1 uncultured Planctomycetaceae bacterium | reverse complement strand
AATCGGTCTGTATCTCGGTTTCGAAGTATTCTTCTAGTTCTTTCAGACTATTGCAGTTAAACTGCTTCTCGAGCTCTGGAACATATTTCGTGTCGAATTCCTTCTCAAGCTGCGTCGTTTGCTCTTTGACCTGCTCCTTGGGACGGCTGACGACGTAGTCGTTGTAGAAAAGGAGTTTGCGGATATGTTCGTCGAGCACCTGAGAATAGGCGACGTCGCTGTTGAGGAACCCGTTCAGGTAGCCTTCTTTGTATTCCTGACGATGCGCTTCGCGCTCTTCCTCCGGGAGTTTCTCAATTTCCGCGAGGTACTGCATGTGGGCGATTTTCTTGATTTGATGCAGGACGTCGCGCCGAAGAATCGCGACCTGTCCGACGCGTCCGATCGTTTCGGCGCCGTCGTAGTAGGTGCGCGTCATGAGATTTGATTGAGCGGGAACGGAGAGTTCGGGATCCTGCGCGTAGAGAAGGGACGGAAAGAAAAGCGACGCCGCAAGGGCGGCTAAAAGCCCCGCGATCCGCAGCGGCGAAACAATATTCGCCGACGAGTTGTTCGCGCCTTTTCGCGACTTTGCAACGTTCATGATCCGAAGGAACATACGACTTCCCATGATTCGCATTCCAAGGACTCCGCGCCGTTTCGACGGGCGATCGTCCGACAATCCGCCGCCGAGTATAGACAATTGTCCCGCGTCGACGCAAGAGCTTTTTTATACGAAGGCTCTTCGACCTCTCTTCATAGTATCGTCCATAATTTCGTTATATTTAAAAAAATCGATAATATTAATATTCGCCGTCTTGGGAATTGTATAGAAGCGTTGACGCAAAAGACGTTTCCTAAGGTCGTTCATTCGAAACCGAGGCGTCGCGCGTCCTTCAACTGGGCGCCGATTGTGTTCCTCTAAACGAGACGGCGCAAAAACGTGAAATTAACGAAATAATTTGACTTCGGAACTTGACGCAATTATACTCACATCGCAGGGTTGATTGGAATGGACTGAATCGGCGATAGATCGTTTATTGAAGTTTCCCCTGTACGGTTGCGTAGATTATTCCGCCATGTCTCAAGCGATCAACGCGGAAGGAGAGAACGTCGTATGAATATCAAGAAATTCCTTTTAGCGGCGTTGTTTATCTTAGCGACGACGTTGCAACAAGTTCCGGCGTTTGGACAAACTTGGATCGATTCAAAGCTTCACGGCGCGCTAGAAATCCAGGAGTTGCATCCGCGAACAAAATTTCTTATCCTCCCGTCGGGAACGAGCCAAGAGGTTGTGACGATTGAAGACGGGATGAATCTTTCGGGAAAGGATCTTTCCGGACAGTCTTTTACAAACGTAAAGATCGAAGACGCAGATTTTTCCGGCGCAAATCTTAGCGGCGCGGATTTCCGTCAAGGCGTTTTTGTCAGATGCGATTTCTCTAACGCGAAACTGTTTGACGTTGAAATCGACGATGGCACAATATTGGTCGACTGTAAGCTCGACGGTTTTATTTTCGACAGATCTTGGGGAGAGAGGGAATCGGAGTACGACTTTTCCAACGAACTTCTCGCTGGCGCCTACAATTCTCTTACGGGAAAACAGTTAGCGCAGTCGTTGAACGCGCGTTATCGCGATTATTCTAATCTCTATCTTGAGGGGATGACTAGTTCCAACCCGCCCGGCAGAACCTACCTTGATTTTAAAGATTATGATTTTTCCAATTCTTTCATTAGCGATTGCCATTTTATAAACGTTGATTTCACAAGAGCGTCTTTTGAAAACGCCATTCTGCATAACGTTTCGTTCGATCATTGCCTTATCTCGTTAGAGCAGATTAAAACTACGTGGAACTATCGCAATAATCGATTGGATTCCGTCGTCTTACCGAGGGCGATTCAAAGAGAAATCGACTGGGAAGAATTTTTAAACAGTCAATCTTTTAGAGAAGGAAAGCTCTTGGACGAAGAATTTGGAAAAGAGCGCTTTTTCACCCAGAAACAACTTCAATCGCTTCAGTACGCCCAATCGTTGTATTTCACGAACCTGTTCAGTTTTCGCTTTGGTTTTTCTCCTATGCGCACGGCCAGGCTAGACGACGAGTCTCTCAAGCGAGTTCGCGCCGCGCGAGAAGAGAAGAAAAAGTGTTTCTATTACGTCGATATCGACGGCTGGGATCTTTCAGGGTTTGATCTGAGCGACTCTATCGTCGTCGCGGCGACGGCTCTCAATACGAACTTTACAGACGCGATCATCGACGGCGCACATTTTCAGCGCGCGCCTAGATACGACGAGCCCTTTCAAGACTATGCCTCTGGAAAAATCGTCAAGGAGCAGTTAGAGTCGACGGCAAGTTATAAACAAAAGCGTTTGCAGGGCGTGCAATTTGGCGAGATTTTTGATCTTACTCAGGTAGATTTTTCCAACTGCGATTTGTCGAATTCCGTTTTTCTCACTGATTTGCGAGGCGCAAATTTAACCGACGCCGTTATAACCGGCTGCATATTTGAGGGACGAAGAAAGAATGACAATTCGGAGCCGATTGTCACGGACGATCAGATTAAATCTACATGGAACTATAAAACGGGTCATATGGAAGGAATCGTCCTTCCAACGACTTTATAACGCGCGTCTGGAGAATGTAGAACAAAAAACGTAGGTTGAAGTTTTAGACGACGTTCAACGGCGCCGAATTTTAGGAGTTGTTTCCAAGGGGATTGCGATGAAAAACTCGAAGTTTTTGACTTTGGCTTTTCTTTTCATTTTGACCGCGCCGCTTTTTTCGGTTCAGGCGTTCGGTCAAACTTGGCTTGACGCGACGATTCGAGGTTCCTTGGGCAATAAAGAAACGAACGATCGTCGAAAACGAACGCTGGAGATTAACGTCAAGTCGGCTCCTTACGACGTTGATTTGCTTCCGCAGACCAAATTTATCCTTGTCGCGCCCGAATTCGGTCCTAGTCGTTTTATCATGTCGATCCGAGACGGAATGGATTTGCGGAGCGCGAACCTTACCAAACAAAAGTTTACGAACGTGGAAATCAAAGACTCGGATTTTTCACGAGCTAACTTTTACGGCGCTGATTTTCGCCAGACCGTTTTTGTGAGATGTAACTTTTCGGAAGCCCGGTTGACCGACGTTCAAACCGACGGCTATACGAAATTCATCGATTGTAACTTTGAGGGAGCGGTTTTAAGCGGAAGTCTTGTCAAGGGAATTCCTCCCGA
>CAMZHY010000466.1 GCA_947307005.1 uncultured Planctomycetaceae bacterium | reverse complement strand
TTCAAGATTCCGAACCAGCTCTTCGACTATCTCGCTCCGAACCGCTGGAGCCATTGGGGATCGAACGTTCCGACGCGTTACGATTACGACGTTCACGCGAACATCCTCGCGATGCAGACGACGATTCTAGAACAGCTCCTCGCGACGTCGACGCTCGGTCGTCTTGCCGACGCCGAGATGCGCGTCGCCGAAGGGGAAGACGTCTTCACGAGCGCGGAACTCCTCGAAAAGCTCGACGGCGCGATCTTCCAAGAGATCAACGAGGTTAAAATTTCTTCGACGCGTCGCAACCTCCAGCGCACGTTCCTCAACGATCTGATTAGTTCGGCGAACGGAACGCCCTCCAGCGCCGGACTTCGCGACTACGACTCCTTGGCGCGCATGCGTCTCAAGGCGCGTCTCGCCGATCTTGATCTGATTCTTAGCAGCGAACGGATTGAGTTCAAGAACGCGAACGGTCGCGGCGACGACCCCTTCGCTCGAGCGTATCTGCTCGATTGCCAGGAAAAGATCAAGAAAGCGCTTGAAGCCGTGCAGACGATCGGCGGCATGGGCGGCGGGATTATCCTCCTCTGATCGACGCGAATCGGAAGTTTTTCCGTCGCAGTTAAGCGAAGCGGGCGCGTTCCGGACGGTCTTGTTCGGGGCGCGCCCGCGTCTTTACGACGGGCGGACGGACGCGCTTGATTACGTTCGTCAACGCCGTTAGAATGTATTTGTTCGGTTTTTCCAGCGTTACATATACAAAGCGCGTAAGCGCTAAAATACTTTTTTTTGACCTCGTTTTCACTTTCATTTCGATTTTTTCGGCATTTCCGCGTTTTTTGTTTCACGCGCCGGGCGCATTCTCGCTAGAATTGAGAATTGGTAAATAGGGCGCTCTGTTTGATTTTTCGGTTCCGACGGGGTTGGGGCCGGAAATCGCGGGGCGAGATTCGTCGTTAGATTTAAGGATTCAAAGATGGCGTCGCAGGGATTTCGATTTATACACGCGTCGGATTTCCGTTTGGAACTTCCGGTCGACGGTCTTATGTCGTTGCCAGACCGTTTTGGCGACGCGATTCTCGACGCGCCTCGGCTCGCGGCGGAACGCGTCTTTGACGCCGCGCTGCGCGAGAAGGTCGACTTTGTCGTCCTCAGCGGCGATCTGCTCTCGCCTCGCGAGACGGGGCCTTGGGGGATGCTGTTCCTGATCGAACAGTTCAAGCGCCTCGACGTCGCGCATATTCCCGTTTTCTGGGGCGCCGGACGAAACGACTCGCCCGACGTCGTTCCCGCCGCGTTCCGATTCCCCCCGAACGTCCACGTCTTTCCCGTCGGGCAGGTCGAAGAGGTCTTCTTCAATCGCGACGGAGTCTCGCTAGCGCGAATTCTCGGGACAAGCTGGGGGAAAACGGGCGTGACCCCGCGCGGAGCGGTCGAACCGGTCGAGGGCGCCGACGATCTCTATACGATCGGCGTTTTCTACGGGCGGCTCCCCGCGGAGACGCTGAAATTGGAATCCGTTCGCTACTGGGCGCTGGGCGGGTCGCGACGCCGCGAGACGGTTTCCCGGTCTCCCTCTCTCGCGGTCTACGCGGGTTCGACGCTCGCGCGCAACTTTACGGAGACGGGCGATTTCGGCGCGACGCTCGTCGAGGTCGGCGAATCGGGACGAACGACGGCGACGCTGATTCGCACGTCCCCGCTGCGCTGGTCCGAAGAACGGCTGACCGTTCGCGAGGACGAAACGGCGGAGGAGGTTCTTAACGCCGCGCGTTCGCGCATGAAGGCGATTCAAGATAAGGAGCGCGAAGACGCGTCTTTTGCGGGGCGTTCTCTCGACAACAACATTTGGCTCGTCTCATGGCGCGTCGACGCGGAAGGCGGCGCGCTTCCGGCGCTCCGTTACGGCGCGACGACCCAAACGATCGTCCGCGATCTTCGCTCCGACTTCGCGAAGGAGCCGCCGGTCGTTTACGCCGTCGATTTCGAACCGATCGTTCCCGAAAAGGTTCCCGAGGAGATGTACGAGCGTCAGACGATTCTCGGCGACTATCTCCGTATGATTCGCTATTACGGCGAAAACGAAGGGGAAGAGATCAACGTCGAGGCGTTCATGCCGGAGTCGATGCGCGCCTGGGCGGCGCGCGAGCCCCTTAGGTATTAAAAAGCGGAGCGGAGACGAACGGAAGGGGAAACCGCCGACGTTTCCGAACTCTTAGCGCGCCTCAAGACGCTTGAATCGAAAGACTTTCTGCCCGATACCGTGACGCTCTACAACGCGACGTCTTTCGACGCGCCCGGCGTCGGCGATACGGAAGAGGGCAAGGTTCTGCTGCGCGAGAAATTGGAAGAACGACGCGCGGCGTTAAGGGAAGCCGCCGCGCTCGGCGTCGATTTGCTTTCCGAAAACGACTCGCCCGCCGCGTTGCTGTCGGGCGCGACGACGAAGGGTCTGACGATGAAGAACCGCGTTATCGCCGCCGAGCTGCGCAATCTTCAGAAGAATATTGACGAAAAGGAGATCGGCTCGTGAGAATTACGTCGCTTAAAATTGAGCGTTTCGGCGTATGGGAGAATCTGTCGCTCCCGAAAATCTCGCCCGGTCTGAACGTCTTTTTCGGACCGAACGAAGCGGGTAAAACGACGCTGATGCAGTTTATTCGGACGTGCCTTTACGGGGGCGCGGACGAGGATCGCGAGCGTTACATTCAAATGGCGCTCGACGGTCGCCGCCGTCGCTCTCGCAAGGGCGGTCGGATCGCGTCGGACGATCCTCGCCGCACCGCGTTCAACGCGTCTTTCGTGGACGCGAACGACTCCGACGTTCCGGAAGAAGTGAGGCGGTTCCTCGCGGCGGGACGGTCGGGGCGCGCCGCCGAGACGCCCGAGCCGCAGACGGACGCGAAGAACGTCGCGCGCGACGTTTCTCGATCTTGGATCGGCGGCGTCGCGACCGTATCGTCCGACTTCGGCGATCATCGCATCGAACGCCGCTACATTCGTCGCGACGCGTCGTATCTTTCGGCGATAGAACGCCGCGCGGGGTTCGTCGCGACGGACGGACTGGTCAACTGGAGCGGTCGGTTCTATTCGCTGCCGGGTTTGAAAATTGCCGAGTCGCTCGTGATAACGGGGCCCGACGGCGCCCGCGTCGGCGATTATTTCTCGAAATCGCTGACGTGCAATCTCGACGAATCGACGTATAACGGCGTCTTTGCGATCGGA
>CAMZHY010000465.1 GCA_947307005.1 uncultured Planctomycetaceae bacterium | reverse complement strand
GTTGCAACCATTCGGCGACCGCTTCCTCGTCCATTTCGTCGTCGTCGGTTTCGTCCGCGTTTTGGAGACGGCGTTTAGCGGCGGCGACGTCAATTTCTTGATCGAAAGAATCGAACAGAAACGGCGCGATTTTCGTCAAAAAGACCTTCTTCAACCTCTTGCCATAAAGGCATGAAATCGCTTCCGCCGCCCCCGGATAGAGGGAGTCCGTCCCAGGCCACGTTGAGACGCGTCGACAGTCGATAATATTGACGAGCCGTCCTTTGAATAATTTGACAAACGCAACGTCCGGCGGCAAACCAACCTCATAAAAGAAGGAGATATTGTTAATCGTCTTTCCAAAACACTCGAAAATCGTTTCAAATAGCCTCCTATTGATCATGTCGTAGGGATAAAAGCCATAGCGATACATTCTTTTTCCTCAAAAGTCGGCGTTGAAAAAAACGTTTTATCTCTTCAAGTTCGTCTAGGCAAGACCGCACGCGCGCGCCGCTTCCATCATTTTCGCAAATTTCTCTTCCACCTCCTTGTAGAGCGTTTCTTCGTCGATCACAGTCACGCCGTTATACGCGATCCCGTCTCCCAGTTCGTCCTCGCGCCAGTAACAATCGCCTGCTGTGTAAATCTGATTTTGCAGACTATGAACAACGTGCAAAAATTGATAGTCGCTCTCGTTGTGAAAGCCTTCGAGAAGATACGTTCGCGCCCAGACTTTGTCGCAATCGCGAAGATATTTTTGTCGGTCTTTTAATTTGAACCGACCATATTCGTCGACGTCGTGATACTCGTTGTGATTCGTATGAGGAAAAACGCCCTCTAATTTCTCCGCCTCCTTAAAGAGCGCCGACTCTTCGTCGCGGTCTCTATCCCATATCGAAAAATATTTGTCGACAAATTCGGACGCGCTTCAACGACGTTCGAGAAACGCCGAAATGATTTTAACATATTCGTCGAAATTCAAAAGATAACTCATCTCGTCTCCTTGCGTCTTGCTTATGGTTTTACGCAGTCGCTGACGGTTCTTTCTTTTTTCTTTCCGTCGAAAGGCGCCAATCAAACGCTCGACCAATTTTATAGTTTTATAAACCGAAGAAGAAAATCTTCCACGCCTATTATCGTAAAACCATTTTCATCTAGGCTTTCTTTGACGGGTCTGTTAATGACTATTATTTTTTTAACCTGATCGTTCAACATGAAATACGGTCTGAGTTCGCGCGCTTTTGTTTTCGGATTCGCTATATCCAACGAGACTTGAATATAATACTGACGAATCCCCTTTCTTGCAAAAAAATCCACCTCGTTGGTCTTTCTGACCGACTTTCCGGCAGCGTTTTTTTCAATCGAATCAAACGAGCCTACGCTAACGGAGTAGCCATGATACAAGAGTTCATTGTATATGATGTTTTCAAAAATTTGTCTCTCGTCGGGAAATGTAAAATCAAGTCTAGCGTTTCTGAGACCGGCGTCGGTAAAGTAATACTTGCGTAGCGCGCCTATTTCATTACGCCCTTTCAGATCATATCTTCTCGCTTCTCTTATCAGGAAAGCGTCCATAAAAAAACCGAGATATTTCCCAATAGTCTGTCTGTTTATCTTTTCATGTTTGACGCTGTTGAATGTGTTGGCAATTTTCTCGGCGTTCAACAGTTCGCCAATAGAGGCGCTAACGATATTGCATAACTCGTCCAGAGACCCGCTCTTTTTCAGCTTGTTGCGCTCTAGAATATCCCTGAAATATGTGGTTTGAAATAGATTTTTTAAGTATTCTTTTTTCTCAGAACTCTCTTTCAGAACCGCCAGCGGCATGCCTCCAAATTGCATGTATTCATAAAGCGCTTCGGACGACGATCCGCCTTTATAGTCGAAGTATTCTTCAAAAGACAGCGGGGCTAAGCGGATATTAACCGCTTTGTCTCGAAATTCAGTAACGATATCGGAAGAAAGCATTTTAGAATTCGACCCGGTCACATAGAGGTCGATATTTCTTTCACGGGAAAGTCCAAGTATGACGTCGACGAATGTTATTGTCTGCGAATCGCCGTTTCTTGCTAAAACATGTTTTCCTTCTGTGAGGTTCGGGTTAACGATCGCATAAACCATCTGAATCTCGTCAATGAAAACATAACGTCGTTCTTTTCCCCTGCAACATTCGCGAATATGTTCCCCAAGATACAGCGGATCTCTGTATTTAATGTTTCTGTCGTCATCAAGTTCAAATAACAAGATATTACTTTCCGGAACGCCTTGCTCTAGCAGGTAATTCTTGTATATCTCCTTTAACAAAAACGACTTTCCGCACCTTCTGACTCCTGTTATTACTTTTGGAAAACCATTATCCCGATTACTGACCAACTGACGCAAGTATTTTTCTCTCTGTATCATATATTTGCCTTTTCTGTAGAATTCTACACTTTTTAGTTTTATGGCGCCCCGTCCCTTTCAAGAAATCAACTAGGCAATCACAAAAAGTGTAGAATTCTACACTTTTTGTGATCACACAACAAATAACGCCGCGCAATATCCGCGCGGTTTCCTCCTTACAATCATTAGACAATCCCTTTAACGGTCAGAGAAATAACGGTCATACAAACTAGGAGACGACTGCAAATCCCCGTTTCCGCAATTTTTATTTCGGCCAAAAACCGCAAATCCGCAGTTTTTGTTCAGCCTTTATACCGCATTACCGCAATTTTTCAAAAGTCGGCCTGTACCTGTCGAGAAAAACTAAGTCCAAATTTGCTCGCGACTTTCTTCAAGATTCCCTTTCATCAGCAGGAACTGCAAACGAAGGCTCCCTTACTTTGCAAAATATACGGACGCCATTCTGGTCGTCCGAAAACCTCCGTATGCAGTCCGATGACGGCGCCGTTTTCCTCTCGACGTAATCGCTTTGTTATTGCATAATTTACAATCCGTTTATTTGACAAATTTGGAGCGTTTCATTTGACAGATTGTGAGCGTTCATCCGCTTATTTAGCGTTTACGACCGTCTCCGGCTCCGACGGACGCTCCGTTTCAGAAAGCTTCTTCCGAGCCGTTTCATAAATCTTATTTAACAGACTCAACTCTTTCTCCGCCGTATAATCCTGACTTATTTCCCAGATCATGACGCCCCCCGCGTTCTCGAAGGCGAATTCTGTTTTTCGGGCGATCGTCTCCAACCCGTTATAATACGCGGTCGCGCCTTTATATTCGGTTTTATCCTTCGCG
>CAMZHY010000464.1 GCA_947307005.1 uncultured Planctomycetaceae bacterium | reverse complement strand
CGATAAAAACTAATGCCGACGTCGCCAGCCAAAGAGAAACAAGCTAGTTTCGATCAAAACGTAAAATCGCTCCGCTATTCGGCAAAAGCCCCTGCGGCGACGCACGCGTTGTGCCCGCCAAACCCAAAACTACTGGAGACAATATAATTAATTTCACGCTCTTTTGCAACAAGAGGCGTAAAATCAAGATCGCATTCCGGATCGGGATTTTCAAGATTAAGCGTGGGGGGAACGACGTTATCGCGAATCGAAAGGAGGGAAAAAATTAATTCGACGCCGCCGCTTCCGCCAAGAAGATGACCGATCGAGCTCTTTGTGCTGGAAATCGCCACTTTCTTAGCATAATCCCCGAACGCTCTTTTAATTGCGCCTACCTCGGCGACGTCTCCTAACTTCGTCGCCGTGCCGTGAGCGTTGATGTAGTCGATTTGCTCAGGATTCAGTCCGGCTGAACGAATCGTGGCGGACAACGCCACTCCTGCGTATACGCCCTCAGAATCAGGTTGAGTTATGTGAGACGCGTCGGTAGAAACGCCGTAGCCGAGAAATTCCCCTAAGATCCGAGCTCCTCGTTTTCGCGCGTGTTCAAGTTCTTCAAAAACGAGAATCCCCGCGCCTTCGCCAATAACGAATCCATCGCGATCGGCGTCAAAGGGACGGCTCGCCTTTGCAGGCTCGTCGTTGCGTTCAGAAAGAGCATGCATCGCGGCAAAACCAGCTAAACCAAGCTTTGAAACGGCGGCTTCGGTCCCCCCGGTTATAACAACGTCAAGATCGCCGTCGCGAATAAGGCGATAGGCGTCAATCATCGCGTTGTTAGCGCTCGCGCACGCAGTGGCAACGCCATAAGTTATTCCGTGGATTCCATAACGTATCGCCAGTTGACTACTCGCGGCGTTAAGCATAATTTTGGGAATAGTAAAAGGCGAAACGCGCGCCGGTCCACTCTTTGCCAATTTCTCATCTTGACGTTCAATTTCACCGAGACCTCCAACCCCGCAACCAACGATAGAACCGCACCTAAACGCATCTTCTCGAGAAAAGTCAATCCCGGATTCTTCAACCGCCTTTACGCCGGCGACATACGCAAACTGCGCAAAACGATCAATTCTCCTCGAATCCTTGAGATCTATATATGGAAGAGGCGAGAAATCGCGACATTGTCCGGCAATCTTTGAGCGAAAACAGTTTTGTTCAGGATCGGTCAACAGCGTTACGCCGCTTTCCCCGGCAATCAATTTTTGCCAGACGGTTTCAAGATCACACCCCAACGGCGTAACGAGTCCCATGCCTGTAATAACAACGCGCTTCTTCATAGAATGTCCAACCGCAACATCGAGGGAATGAGGACAAATACGCAAAAACTCTTTCTCCAGAAGAAGAAAATCAATCTCCATCTGAAGAAAGAGAATATTCGGCGCGTCGAATCGCGCCGCTTCGGTCAGAAACCGTCATTCGTTGGCGTCAAGGACCTTGCAAATCTGGTCGACGACGTCGTTAACGGTAGAAATTTCTCCTACCTTGTCTTCGTCGATGTCGATATCGAAACTCTCCTCAAAGGCGATCATGAGTTCAGCGAGATCGAGAGAATCGGCGCCAAGATCGTTGGCAATGTCGCTTGCTCCAGTAATCTGATCCTTCTCGCGTCCGAGTTGGTCGGCAATGATCTCGATAACTTTCGCCTCAATCTGTTTCTTATCAGCAGCCATTTTTATGGACCTTTCGTAAAAAACTTTCTGTGCGTCTGGAACGTTCCGACGCGGAAATTGGAATCAAAATGAAGACTTCTCAATGCGGGGTCAAGAGAAGCGCATTGAAAAATCAAGCGTTAAAATTACATAATAAGACCGCCGTCGACCGTCAGAACTTGACCGGTAACATACGACGAATCAGGACTCGCGAAAAAGAGGACGGCGTTCGCAATATCCTCGGGAGATCCGATACGCCCAACAGGAATACGGTCTTTAATTCCTTGGATTAAGACAGGATTAAGAACTCTTGTCATGTCGGTGTCGACAAATCCTGGACAAATTGCGTTTACCGTAATATTACGATTACCAAGTTCTTTAGAAACGGTTCGTGTAAAACCAATCACTCCGGCTTTAGAAGCCGAGTAGTTTGCTTGTCCAGCGTTGCCAATCAGACCGCTAATACTGGAAATATTGATAATTCGCCCCCACTTAGCCTTGCGCATCGACTCGACAAAAGCGCGAGTCACAAGGAAGGTTCCACGAAGATTGACGTTAATCACATCGTCCCACATTTCGTCTGTGATACGACGCATAAGCATGTCGCGAGTTATGCCGGCGTTGTTGACGACAATATCAACTCTACCGAATTCGGCAAGAATTGCGCCGGCAACTTCTGAAACTGCGGCGGAATCGGCAACGTTACATACAAACGCTTTCGCTTCGCCCCCTGTGGCGACGATTTCTGCGACAGACTCCTTAAGTTTCTCTTCGTTCGTGCCAATGCAAGCGACCTTCGCGCCTGCGGCGGCGAGGGCCTTTGCAATGCCAAAGCCGATGCCTCGAGTCGCGCCCGTCACAACGGCGTTCTTACCAGCGAGATCTACTTTTATCATGATTGTTTATCCGTGAGGTTAATGACGCTAGAGATAAAACCGAAAACTAGTTCAACGTCGCAGATCGATCAATACGTTTCATCAAACCGCGAAGAACTCGCCCCGGTCCAATTTCGTAAAAACTCCCGATTCCGTCGCTAAGGAGTCGACGCATAGCGTCTTCCCAGTAGACAGGAGATGAAATCTGTCGAATCAAAATGTTTTTAATCTCGTCGGGATCGCTGTGGAACTCAGCGTCAACGCCGCTAATATACGGAATCGAAGGCGCAGAAAAGTTCATTTCCTCGATGAGAGGACGCATTTTTTCAACCGCCGGGTCCATCAAAGGAGTATGGAACGCGCCCGCAACTGCGAGCGGGAAGAGTTTAATAGCGCCGGCCTCTTGGGCAAGTTCAACCAGTTTTTCGCAAGCGGAAAGCTCGCCGGAAACAACATAGTTTTTAGGACAAAGATAATTCGCTATCTGAATCGCTCCAAGTTCGTTAGCCTTCTCGCAAAGCTCGGCGACGACTTCTACGGGAAGCCCGATAACGCTGACCATTCCACCGCGTCGTTCGTCAGCGGCGTTCTGCATCGCCAGACCGCGCATACGAACAAGTCGCAGACCATCGTCGAAAGACATGACGCCGG
>CAMZHY010000463.1 GCA_947307005.1 uncultured Planctomycetaceae bacterium | reverse complement strand
CGTTTAACGTCGTCTTATCTTTTCCGCCGCGCCCGGCGTCTTGCGGCAAATGTCCGCAAACGGAGTCGATTTGAACGAACGCCGCGCCGTAACGACTCGCCAGCTTCAGTCCCTTTTCCGGATCGCGAAGAAGATTGACCCCGTAAACCCGATCGGAATACTCGCGCCGGAGATAGTCGAGCGTCCATTCGACGTCTTCGACGGTTCCGTAATAATCCTCGACGAGAACCGCGTCGACGCCGCTTGCGTAAAGCTGTTGAATCTCCCATTTCGCCAGTCCGCGAACCCTTTCCGGCATAAAACCGTAAAGGTGGATCATCGCGACGATCGGTTTATCGACGCGAAAAACGCGCGCTACTTGTTTGTTCATAGGAGACGCCTTTTTCCCTTCTTTGGACGCGATTCGTCGGCGTTATCTTAGCCGTTCGGCGGCTTGATAGCGAATTTCGACGAGTCGCCGATCTCTTTTTGTGAAAGTCAACGTTCGCCATGTTCCGTCGGCGTTCTGGGTTCCGACCTTTGCGGTCGCGCCGACCGGCGCGCCGGGGTTGAGCGCGACGGCGTCCCCGTCGAGCGTAAGGAATCGAGACGCGGCGCCTTGCGCGAGGGTGGGCGCGTCGCCAAGCGCTAATCGGAAATTGACGAGTCGCGCCGAGACGACGAGCGTCGCGCCGTCGGGCGTCGTTTGTCCTTCGCGTCTGCTTCGCTTTGTTACGACGGCGACGACGACGTCTAAAGCGTCCAGCTTATCTTCGGGGAGTCGAAAGACGGCGTTACGGTTGCGCTGTCCGCCGGTCGCGGGGCGCAGGACGATCGAGACGACGCGCCCGTCGCGAACGGTCAGGGAACTGCCGGGCTGCAAGTTGGCGAGGAGTTCGGCGAAGGAATCGGTCGTTTCGAGAATTTCAGGCGCGTCGGCGCCGTAAGACCATGCGGACGCGGCGCCGTTCCCGTCGTGATAGAGAAGTCCGGCGTCGGTCACGAAGTCGGTCGAACGCGCGAGGCGATATTCGCCGTCCGCTAAATTCGCGGGCGCGACGATAACGCCGGGCGCGTCGCCCGCAGTTGGCTTTTCATTTTCTTGAAGCGAAGCGCCGTCGCCGTTCTTCTCTTGCGACGCCAGAAAGAATCGTTCGAGCGGCTCGTAGCCGAGGGGCGCGACGAGTTCGTTCCAGTTCTCCGGGAGCCTGACGTCGAAAGACGCGCAGTCGCCGCCGGGGAGCGTGAGGAACTTGTTGCGCGCGGCGTCCCCCGCGACGAGAATCGCGGTCTGCCCTTTAATCATCGTCGCGATCGTCTCGATCTGGTCGCGATCCGTCGCGCCTCGGAGCCATTCGGGCGTTTTCGTCAACGCGACGCGCTCCTTCGGGTCGCGGCGCAGTTTCTGACGGTACTCGTCGAAGGAATAGCGGTCCGTTTGCGAACTCCCCGTATTCGCCCAGTAGTTTGCGTAGGCGCGCATCGACAGCGGGCGGCGCGCCGTTTCGATCAGCGCGTCTTCGAGCGTTTCCTTGTCGCGGTATTCTTTCGCGAGAGCCGTCGCGACCGGTTCCGTAACGATAACCGTTCGGGGAACTTGCGGATTCGTATTGCCGAGTCCGTTCTGTTGCTTCTCCGTGACGTCGAAGGCAATTAGCTCCATGATTCGCCGGGGATCGTCGGTCGCGGGCGTGACGTTGTTACCCCACGCGAGCGCGGACGCCGCCGTGACGACGTTGTCGTTGATTCTCCGTCCGCGTTCGACGTGGTAGGGCGCCCAGCCCGCGCGCAGACACGCTTCTTCGTCTTCCGCGAAAATAAAGGGCGTCAGATACCCGAAGGTTCCCATGCGGTTTTCTTTGACGCAATACCCGCCGAGGTTGAGCATGGCGAGTTCGAGGAATCGTCCGAGCGCCTTGTTTTTTGACTCGCTAATCATCCCCTGACCGCAGTCGACCCCGAGCTGTCGCGTGAGAGGTCCGTTGAGCCACGCGTAGGGCGTCCATCCGTGCGTGCTGGCGAGCGGACGGCGCCATTCGCCGTCGCCAAGCGCCTGCGTCAGCGCGACGCAGACCGGCGTCAGTTCTTTCGGAACGCCCGCCATCACCGCGTTGACGACCGCCGTATAGACGGAACATTCCCGATAGCCGGGCGCGTAAACTCCCAGAATGTCGGACGGATTGAAGGGCGTAAAACGCAGATATTCCCGCACGAGCGCGTCGGTCGGCGGGACGATCGGCAGTCCGTCCGTCTGACGGTTCGCGAGGAAGAACTCCTGAACCTCGTCGTAAGTCCCCGTAAAAACGACGTCGTTGAAAGGGCGTTTTCCCGACGCGGCGTATTCGTCGATTTCCGCTTGATCGATCGGACGCGTGAGCGCGTCTTTGATCTGAGGCCACAGCGTTTCCCGCGTGTTGCGCCGCAGTTCCTCTTCCGAGTGCGACGCGAACGCGCCGGGGTATTCCGCCGTTCTCAGCGCGGGAACGCCGCGATTGACGCCGGTGGAGCGAATCTGCGCGATAAACGTCGGCGCGCCGATCGCGACGGCGGGAATTCCGACATATTCCGCCGCGATTGCGGAGCCGGATTCTTTGACCGTGCAGAGTCCGCACCCGCAATTCCCGGAAACGACCGCGTCGATCCCGAGTTCCTTCAACCTGCTTTGAAACGCCTTCGTCTGCGCCGTCTGCCCGAAGACCGAATAGGGCCCGCCGACCCCGACGTCTTGGAACATATAGACCTTGGCCGTCGGAAACTCTTCTTCGATGAGGCGCTTCAATTCGTCGTGCGTCGTCGCCGCCATGAAACTGCCGCCCGTGAGCGCGATTCTTTTGCCCGCCAACGAGTCGAGACGCGGCGCCTGCTCGATCGGCTCGACCGCGTGGAATCCAACGGGAGAAACGACCGCGTAAACGGGCTGATTCTGATCGTTCACGACGGGAAGGGGACATTCGCCGTCTTCGCATTGCGCAAGGGCGAGCGCGGAAGGGGCGTTTGAATCGTAACGCGTCGTCGCGTCGTCTTGTTGGGGGGATGCGCCAACCCACGTAGAAAGCGCATAGACGAAGAAAAAAGTAGAAATGGTATATCAGTTTATAATTGTACTTTAACTAATATTTCTGGTACTTTTAGTAGAATTGAATGCGTTTTATCACAAGATTTGAAATTACACCGATTGGCAGAATATATGTGTCAAAATTTACAAAATCAAAATGGAGCGAAATTCTCCAATGAAGG
>CAMZHY010000462.1 GCA_947307005.1 uncultured Planctomycetaceae bacterium | reverse complement strand
CGAGCGCGAGGAAGAGGAGTCGTCGCTGGATTTCAAGGGGAACGCGGGAATAGTCGCCGTCTAACGCGCGCAGGAACGTGTTGTACGCGGTTATCCGCGTCGCGTCGCGCCCTAGCGGTTCGTCGAGGTTGATCGTCTTTGGCGCCCCGCCGCCGACGTTGAATACGTAAGGCAAAGCGGGCGACGACCAGCCTCCGTTTGCGTCGACGGCGTCGGGCCCGTTCAGTCTGAAATCGATCGTCGTACGTTGGCGTTCCGCTTCGACCTGACAGGCGTTCCACAGCGCGAGATTCCAGCTTAGGGGGAACTTCATGCGGAGCGTTTCCAACGTCGTTTTTGCGGTAAAGGACGCGTTGACGATCGGGTTTTTCGCGCCGTAGTAGACGTATTTGTTCGCGGCGAACTCGTCGTAGGTCGGGCGTTTTTGCGGCAGTTCGTCGAGAAACTCGAGGAACGGCAGGTAGGACTTCGGTCCGCCGACCTCTTTGAGCGCCGTCATGGACCTGTCGTACAGGCTTTTTTCCGCCGTCGCCTCGTCCTTAGGACCCGCCATGAACATTTTCGTCGCGGCGCTCGTCAACAGAAAGCTTTTCGCCGCGTCGTTAATCGAGAGCTGCGGCTCCGTGTTCGCGTAAGCCTGAGGGAACAACTCGAGGTCGTAGACGCCCATTTCCGCGCGCGTCTTTTCGTGGAGCGCGCGACCTTCCGCAGAGCTTGCAGCAGACGCATAATTGTCAAGCCTCGATCTAATAGACGCCTGGTATAAGCCATATTCCGCCGTGTTTGCCGGAGACGGCAGATTGGCGAAGATCGCGCGCGCCGGGAGCTTCTCGGGCAACCCTTGCGGGTTGAGATCGACGCCGAGCAGGGGGGCGAGCAGGGGAAAGAGGAACGTCGCCGCCAGCGCGATCGGCGGGACGAGCGTCATGGGGACGGCTTTCCGTTCCTTGAGACTCTTGGCGACGACGGGGATCGACGCGAGCGCGAAGAACGCGCCTACGACGAAGAAGAACGTCCCCGCGCCGGGCGTCGCGAACTTGTTGTGGAATATCAGCCCGGCGCTGACGAACGTCGCGACGATTACGAGCGTCGTTTTCGCGACGACGACGAGCCGTCCGCCCGGCGTCGCCGCGCTCCATAGCGCCGCGCCGACCCCGAGCGTCGCCGCCGCGAGCGCCAGCGACCAGAAATCGGGTCTAGCGACGAACAATCCAGAGACGAACCCGTAGTCGTCGAATACTTCAAGACGCGTCGACACGAAGAAGAAGCGCGCGCAAAGACACCCGACGAGCGCGACGCCGACCGCGACGAGCGCGTTCGCGAGCCAGTATCGCCAGAGTCCGACGCCAAAGCGCGTCTTGAGCGGCGCGCCTCGACGCTTCGCGTCGAGGAAGAGCCCGGAGACGAGGGAAACGAAGTAGGCGGAGTAGAGAATCTGGACGGCGCTTCCCGCGACAAACTCGGACCATTGGGAGCGCGCCGCGATAGAGACGACGAACGTCATAAGGAAGACGACGATTCCCATCTCAAAGAGGAGGGACGCGGGGGAGCGGAAGAAGAGCGCCGCCTCTCTGAGAACGTGCGCGACGATCGCGGGGAACGTCCAAGGTTTGGAACTCCCCGCGGCGCGACGTTTGAACGCGTCGAAGACGGCGGCGTCGGTCGCGTCGTCGGAGAGTTTCGCCGGTTCGTCAAAGATCGTCGTCTTGGGATCGTCGCGATATCCGAATCGGTTCCGAATCGGCGCGAACACGAGCGCGAGGAGTCCGCAGACGAGACAGAAGCCGTTGACGAACTCCGCGCTTGCGATTTCTTGTCTGCCAATCAGATTCGTGCGCGACGCGATCGCGATCGCGGCGCACGCCAGCGCGCTGACGACCGTCAGGAAGATCGCCGTCGCCTGACGGTCGACGCGTCCGGTCCAGAAAACGCCCCAGCAGAACGCGACGCCCAGACCGGAGCCGTGAACGAGCGTCATGAGGTCGATCCCGCCGTCCGACTGGAAGTAGGAGCGGAGCGTCGTCGAAAACGCGAGCCTATGATATTCGTCCAGATAGAGCGTGACGCCGTAGACGATCGCGGCGATAAACGCCGTCGACGCGAAGACGTAACAGAATTTCGCCAGCGCGGCGACCTTCCATCGGGGCGCGATTCTGCGCAGCGTCTCCATGCAGCCGTTTTCGCGCTCGCGGGTGAACGCCGTCGCGGACAGAATCGTCGCGTTGAGCCATAGGGCGATAATCCCCGCCGTAATGAAAGTTCGAAGCTGACCGGAGCCGACGTCCCCGACAGGATAGGCGGCGAAAAGACGCGGCGCCGCGAAGTAATAACACGCGCCGACAAGCATGAAGATCAGCGTTTCCCAACGCGTCTCGAGATATTCTTTGTAAAATAGGGCGGCGAACTTTTTCATCGCAACCTCCGCTCCTCGTTCTGAGAAAGTAAACGTTTAAAGCGCGTTTTTATCAGCGTTTGCGCATGTATGCGACGAAGACGTCCTCGAGGGACGGAATCGACGTCTCCGTTCCGAGCAGCCGGTCGCCGAGGGTCGCGCGCAGCCGCTCCTCGAAATTCGGCGAAAGACCGCGTCCAAGAATGCGATAACGCAGCCCGTAGCGCTCCCGCCCGACGTATTCCCCGTCGAAGATCGAGGCGAAAAGGGAATCGAAAGCGCCGGGGTCGGCGACTTCGCCGGAGATCGTCGCGTCGACGACGCGCGTCGTCCGCCGGAGGTTCTCGACGGAATCGGTCAGAATGAACTTTCCGTCCTTGAGAAACGCGACTTGGTCCGCGACGCGCTCGACCTCCGCCGTCTGATGGCTCGAAAGGAGGATCGTCTTGCCCTTCGCGCCGAGTTCGGCGATGTGCGAGAGAATCTGACGGCGAACGAGCGCGTCGAGCCCGGAGGTCGGCTCGTCGAGCGCGAGCAGATCTGGGTCGCGCGCCAGCTCGAGCGCGAGCGACGTCTTCGCCTTCATGCCCTTGGAGAGCGCTTTGATTCGGATTCTCGGGTCAAGCTCCAATTCTTCGCAGAGCGCGGCGTATTTCTGGAGATAGCCTTGAGCGTTGAACGCCGCCGCGAATCTACCGATCTCCTCGACCGTCATGTAGTCGTAAAGCGTCGGGACTTCGGGGATAAAGCCGATCCGCTCGCGAACTTCCTTCGAATGTTTGAACGGCTCCTGCTCGAAAACGCGAACGCGCCCCGACGTCGGCGCCGTT
>CAMZHY010000461.1 GCA_947307005.1 uncultured Planctomycetaceae bacterium | reverse complement strand
GCCACGACCTTCACGGACGTTACGTTTTAGAAGCGCTTCGACGCGGGAAAAGCGTCTTCGTCGAAAAACCGCTCTGTCTTACGCTCGACGATTTTGTCGCTATTCGGAACGAGTACGACAATCAGCTCGCCGGCGGCGCTTCTCCGCGCGTTATGATCGGCTTTAACCGTCGTTTCGCCCCAACCGCACGGAGTATTAAGGAAAGGCTCGTTAAAGACGTTCCCGTCGCGTCCCTCTACCGCGTTAACGCGGGCGCAGTTCCTGGGAACACGTGGATTCAGGACCCCACTATAGGGGGCGGGCGCGTTCTCGGCGAAGTTTGCCATTTCGTCGACTTTGCCGCATGGATCGCAGGTTCCGCGCCGCAATCGGTCTATGCTTCCGCGATGAAAGACCCAAACGGCTTCGACGACACGTTGACGGTCCAGCTTAAACACAAAAACGGCTCGATCTCGTCCGTATGTTATTTCGCCAACGGCGCCAAGGGCGTCGCCAAAGAGCGCTTCGAGGTTTTTCAAGCGGGTCAAACGGGGATTCTCGACGATTTCAGAACGGCGCGCTTCGTCGGAAAGGACGGGAAAACGCTCAAAACGGGCGGCGTCCAAGACAAAGGTCAGAAAGGCATGCTTCGCGCGTTCTTCGACGCGTTGAAAGCCGGACGCCCTTCCCCGATCGCCGACGACGAAATTTTCGACGTCACGCTCGCGACCTTCGCCGTCCTCGATTCTCTTCGCGAAGGGCGCGTCGTTTCTCTTGAGCAGCCCGCGGGAATCGACACGCTAAACGAGGAATAATTCCGAAAGAAAAACGACGGCGCAGCACGTCGCGGCGACTTGGAAAAGGTTCCACCCGAACCATGCGGCGACGATTCCAAACGCCAGCGCAAGCCCGCCGGACCATGGCGTTCGCGTCGCCTCGACAATCGCCGGAAAGGTCATTGTCGCAAGGGTTACGTACGGGGTGTAGTACAGAAACGAGCGGATAAAGCGGTTCTTCAGCGGCTTGCGAATCAGCGTCAGAGGAACGACGCGGAGCAAGTAGGTCGCGAACCACATGAGAAAAATGTAGACGTAAACGTTACGCTCGCCCATTTTCTTGCTCCTTTTTCTGAGGTGAATCGTCTTTCTGAGCTGGATCGTCGACGTCGTCGGCGATAGGAAACGCAATCGCCGCGATCGACGCAAGAACGAGCGTCAATACGACGACGCGCGACCCCGCCGACCATTCGGACAGAATCGGCGCCCTCGCCGCGAGATAACTGCATAGAAAACTTAACGCGACGAGCGACGCGACGACTTTGTTTTTGCGTCCCGGCGGAACAATCACGGCGATAAACATCCCGAAAAGCGCGACGCTCAGCGCGCTGCTCCACTGCGGCGAAAGAGCGGTCCCTCCGACCACGCCCAGCGCGGAACCGGCAGACCAAGCGGGAGCCGCGATCGCGATAATTCCGTAGGCGAACCAAGGATTGAAAAAACCGGGACGCAGAATCGACACGCCAAAAAGCTCGTCTGTGAGACCAAGCGCGACCGTCGCGCGATATCCGAGAGGAAGGTTCGGACTCGTCCGCTGACTGAGCGCGCATCCCATCAGAAAATACCGAGCGTTCGCGACGATTGTCGCGAGAATGATCGTCAGATATGAGGCGTGTTCCATGATGGCGGTAAATCCAACGTACTCCCCAGCCGACGCCAGACAGAAGAGCGACGCAAGTCCGCACTGAAACGCCGTCAGCCCCGCCGCCTTCGCCTGTACGCCAAGCGCGAACGCGACGACGAAATATCCCAGCGCGATCGGAACGCCGACCTTGACGCCGTCGAAAAACGCGGCGCGATTCACGGAGTGTTTCAACGAATACTCGCCGCTCATAACGTCCTCTCTTGTCGACCGAATCGAAACGCCGCGACGCGAACAAAACGCGCGCTTGTCGTCCTTTTCTCGCTCTTCGTCATTCTTCCTCCGCCTCCAAAGTCGCGACGTCCTCGTTAAGTTCGTCCGCAATCTCTTCGTCGACCGGAAAAGCGAGCGCGGCGAGAGACGCTAAAATCAACGTCAAAACAACGACGCGCGACCCCTCCGACCATCTGGAAAGAATCGGCGTCCGCGTCATGAGAAAGCTGAAAACGAAACTCGACGCGACAAGCGCCGCGACTACCTTATTCTTGCGACAGGGCGGAACGATGACCGCGAGGAACATCCCAAAGAGCGCGACGCCCAGCGCGCTGACCCATTGCGGGGAAAGGACGGCGCCAACGACGACGCCGAGCGCGGAACCGATCGTCCAAAGCGGAACCGGAACGACCATGATCCCGTAGGCAAACCACGGGTTGAAGAAACCGGGGCGCAGAATCGCCATTCCGAAAGACTCGTCGGTGAGTCCAAAGCCGACCAGCGCGCGGTGAAAAAGCGACAGTCGCGGACTGCACCGACGGCTTAACGCGCAGCTCATGAGAAAATAACGCGCGTTCGCGACGAGCGTCGCAAGGATAATCGCGCAGTACGACGCGTTCTCCGCGATGGAAGAAAAACCGACGCGCTCCCCCGCCGACGCGAGACAGAAAAACGACGCCAGCCCGCACTGAAACGCCGTGAGCCCCGCCGCCTTCGCTTGGACGCCGAGCGCGAACGCGACGACGAAATCGCCCATTCCTATCGGAACGCCGACTTTGACGCCGTCGAAAAACGCGGCGCGATTGTTCGGCAGTCGGAACGAATACTCGCCCCGCGCGTTCGACGCTTTCTCCTTCGCGACGCGAGACGTCAAGACTCCGTCGCTCCTTCCGGCTCCGACTCGGAGTTCGATTCGGAAGCGTTTCCCTTCTTAGGCGGACGGTTCGGCTCCGCGATAATCGGAATCGACTCGACCGCAGGGTCTTCATGAAGCGCCAGCGGACGCGACGTTTTCCCCCAGAAGAGCGTCGCGACGGGTCCTTCAGGAGAGGCGTTGTATCGAGCCGGATTGGAGAATCGCAGCGCGAGCGCCCCGGCGGTCTCGACGTAACGCTCCAGTCGTTCGGTCATCGTCGGCGTCTCTTCGTCGAAATCGGGCGCTTCGTCCGTTACGAGAAGCGCCGACGCGCCGTTGTAGTTCTTCGGGAAAATGAGGACGCAACGCGAACGTTTCGGGGACGCGAAAAGCTCGTCGAGCCGGTCGCAGTCCTCTTGACGGCGCGCGACAACGACGTACGCGTTCTCGTCGAGTCGAAGCCGTCGTCCGCAAGGAAGCGCCTGG
>CAMZHY010000460.1 GCA_947307005.1 uncultured Planctomycetaceae bacterium | reverse complement strand
GAACCCCGACGCCCCAGGCGAGCCACATCAGGAACGCCCAGATCACGACGAAGAAAATTCCCACGACTTTATACTGCTGTTTAAGATACGCGTTTGCGCCTTTGCGAACCGCGGCGGCGATCTTGATCATCTCCGGGGTTCCCTCGTCGGCTTTCATCATCGCCTTGAAAAATTTCACGGCGTAGACGAGCGACGCGATCGCGCAGGCGAGCGTGAGAATCCAGAGAAAACCGTACTGTGAAAAGAAGCTCACGCGGTCGTCGGCGGGAGCCGCCGTCGTTTCTTCGTTAGAGGACGCCGTCGCTTCTTCGACGGTCGTCGCCGTCTCAGCGACGGTCGGCGCGGGAGTCTCGTTCGCCGTCGCGACGGCGGCGGGTTCGGATTCCTGGCCAAGAACTGTATTCGAGACGGAAGGGACGAAGGCAAACGTCAGCGCGAGCGTCAGCGCGCCCACGCGGACTAATTTAAACAACTGATCGGCTTTCATTACGCGTATGCTCCTGGAATCTAAAAGGAGAAGACGGGAAACGACCGTCGCCGCCTGTCGTCTGCGGCGACACGTTCCAACCAGTACATTTTAACGATCTTTACCCTTCCAGAAAGGCGCCCCGACGCCGACTTTTAGATTCTTTCGGCAAAGACCCCGTCGTCGAACGATTCCCCAAAAAACTATTTCACAGTCGATAATTTTTTGGAATATTGTTGACAGGTTGAAACGATTAATTTATCATGTAATCTAATTAGCGGGGCGTTTTGTGTCCCGCCCGCGACGCGCCTGTCGCGGGTTGACGCGCGGCGTGGTCGCTTGATTCAACGTTTTACTTTATCCTCGCGGTAGGAATGGTTTTATGAACAAACTTGTTAAGATTCTCGCGCTCCTTTGCGTCGCGTCCGTCCTCGTCGCCAGCGGTTGCGGCGGAAGATGCAAGGTCACCGGCAAAGTCACCTATAAGGACGGCACCGCCCTGACGTTCGGAACGGTCGTTTTCGCGAACGAAACGACGCTGTGCAAGGGCGATATCGACCCGCAGACCGGCATTTATGAAATGAGAACGTTCAAGCCGGGCGACGGCGTGCCTCCGGGGACGTACAAGATTTACCTTTCCAACACGACCAAGTTTGTCGAGTCTGTCAAGACGAATAAGGTCAAGATGGGCGACCAAGAGCTCGAGATGCCGGTGATGGGCAAGAACATTAGTCTTGTCCCCAGCGAATACACGGTTCAAGATCAGTCGCCTCTTGGCGAAATCACGGTCAAGGGCAAGATGACGAAAGACCTTCTCATCGACGCCGATCCGCCGGAGGGCGCTCTGAACCCGACCGAAGTCGAGAAGTCGGGCGAGTGATCGACGAACGAACGTCTTCGCAGTCGCTTCTTGGGGTTGCGCATGAAAGCTTCGCGTTTTTTTCAGAGCGTTTTGGCGGTCGCCGTAACGCTCTTGTGCGCGGGATGCTGGGGTAATCCCCACGTAACGGGACGGGTTACGTTCCCTGACGGGACGCCTTTGACGACGGGTCACGTCGTCTTTACGGACGACTACACGCTCGGCAAATGCGACCTCGACGAAAACGGCGAATACTCGATTCATATGTTCAGTCGAAACGACGGTATTCGTCCGGGAACCTACAAGGTCTACGTTAGCGGCGCCGTTCGCTTCAAGAAGTCGGACGTTGAAAAAGACGTCGACGGCATGGGGGATCTTTACGGGATCGAACGACTTATTGACGAGCAGTACTCGAATCCGGACGCGTCCGGCTGGGTCGTCGAAGTCAAGAAAAGCATGAAAGTCGATCTCGTCGTCTATCCTCCGGGCGAAGTGCCGGAAGATCAAAGAACGGAACTCGCCAAGTATATGTTCGATCCGGAATACCGTAGGAAGGTGGATCGGGCTCAAGGCAAACCGGAGCCTAAACCGTATACGGGTCGATCCAAGAGGAGACTTGTTAGTCCAAGTCTTCTCTAGTTCGACGCGCCGCTTGGATCCAAGCGCAAACCTAAAAAATACCACGTTCGCGAGCCAACGCGCTTTTAAGCGAAGTTGAAAAGCGGCTCGCCGACTCGTTTTTGTATTTATTTTACGTCTGCGATTATTTGCGCGGACAAGTTATCCTATAGGAGTTTATCCATGGAACAGTCGACGTCTCTGAACAGACGGGAGCGCAAAGGTTTTACCCTTGTCGAGCTCCTCGTCGTCATCGCCATCATCGGCATCCTCATCGGTTTGCTTCTGCCTGCGGTTCAGGCGGCCCGTGAAGCGGCGCGCCGTATGCAGTGCACGAACAACCTCAAGCAGATGGGTCTCGCGATCCACAACTTCCACGACGTCCGTCAAGGCATCCCGCCGGCAGCGCACTCGTGGCACCGCGTTACGATGTGGGGTTATCTGTATCCCTACGCGGAACACACCAATCTGTGGGATCTTCTCGAGCGCTCCGACCCCGTTACTTTGGGCCAGTATTTCTGGAACACCGGCGGCGGCTGGACCGGCGTTACGCTGACCACCGAGCAGAAGAAGGGCTTCGCGAGCGTTCCTTACATGGTTTGCCCGACCCGTCGCGCCCCTGGCGCCCATTACGAGTATGTCAACACCGGTTGGGGCGGAAGCTCCACCGCCGGTCCTCAGACCGACTACTGCTTGATCTCCGCGACGAACAGCCCCGGCGACCCACACTATTACGTACGCGTTTTCCGCACCCTGCCGACCGCTGACGACGAAGCCAAGCAGACGAAGCAGAAGGGCTTCTTCCGCGGCGCGAAGCTCCCGAAGGGCACTGAAGGCACGACGGTCGACGAACCGCGCGACACCTTCTCCCGCGTTGTCGACGGTCTGAGCAACCAGATCATCATCGGCGAAAAACACATCCCGATCGACGGTCTTGGCGTCTGCAATACGACGAATCCGGGTGATAAAAATGTGAACTACTCCGAATGCCACGACTGCTCTTACCTCAGCGGCAACGAGCACTCCGACAGCGGCGCGCTCCTCCGCAACGTCGCCTACTATTGGTCTGACGACATGAAGACCCCGTACAACCCGGACTTCTCGCAGGGTCTTTCCGGTCCTTACGACGACCTCGTTAAGACGAAGCGCCCGGCGATTTGGTGCGGTCTCGGAAGCTGGCACGCCGGCGGCGGCAACGTCCTCAAGGGCGACGGTTCCGTCTCCTTCCTGAGCGCCACGACGCCTCAGACGATCCTCGGCAAACTCGGAACGGTCGACGACGGCGTCGCCGATTCGAACC
>CAMZHY010000459.1 GCA_947307005.1 uncultured Planctomycetaceae bacterium | reverse complement strand
CTCTTTACTTGGCGACGCAATCAAAGATCTCTTTCGACGTTGGGACATGACTTTATTGTTCAAAAAAGTTAAGTTTAAAGTATTATAAAATCATGTCAGAGAATCGACAGTTCTTTTCAGATAACGAATCGATTCTCGTCCGAGTTCCACGATCCCAGGCGAATAATCAAAAGGTTCGACCCCGATCCAGCCGTCGAAGTTGACTTCTTTGAGCGCTTTCATAATTGGCTCGAATTTAAGGCGACCAAATCCCGGCCCCTGCAAATTGGGATCGTTGGCGTGAATCGAAATCGTCTTGTGTTCACGGCCAACGCGTAGAATCACGTCTGGAATATCCTGATATTCGCCGCCGAACATCGCTTTGCAGTCTAGATGAAGCGTAACGTTTTGCGGCGAGCCTAAATCCTTAATAAACTCCAGCGTTTCTTCTGAATTGACCCAGAAATTGGTTTCCGTTGGCGCGAGGGCTTCGAGAGCAAGGGTCACCCCGGTCTTCTGCAGAGTAGGAACAACGGCGCCAATTGTTTCGAGAGCGTTTTCTTTTGCGCGAGCATATTCCTGTCCTCGCTCCACGTTGCGTTGATTGGGCGAGCCAAGAACCATATAGTCGCCTCCAAGGGTCGCGCAAAGTTCAGCAAGTCGGCAAAGATACGCCGCCGTCCTCTTACAGGTTTCAGGATCGTCGGTCGTAAGATGGAATCCGCAAGTATTGGCAAGAATCCAGTGAAGTCCAGAAACGGCGACGCCCGTCGCTTGAGAGGCGCGCGCGATTCTGGCGCAAATACCGTCGTCAATTCGACGAATATCCATCTCCGTCGCCTCGCCGGAAACGAAGGCGGGGTCGAGAGAGAAGGGCGCAAGTTCGGCGCCGTCGTATCCCCAAGCCGCAAACGCTTCGAACTGATTCTCAATACTCCATTTCATGAACATTTCATTGCAGAGAGCAAACCTCATATCCAACTCCCGTCTCGGTTTTCGCTTGTAAAAACGCCCACGCGACCATAACGTCGCGCGGGCGCTGTTCATAGAGAAGGTTTACAGTTTAACTCACTTCGTCGCTTCTTCAAGCTTGAGATAGAGAGCGGCGCCCCACGACTCATATCCGACGCCGTTGGGATGAAGCAAGTCAGGCATGACTTCCTTAGTCAACTCGCCCTTTTCGTTCAGGAAGACCTTTCCGATATCAAGGACTTCGACATTGTCAATATCGCGGACGTAGTACTCGGTAAGCGCATTAATAGCGTCAATCTGAGCCTGCTGCGACACGCACGGGAAGACTTTGAGAACAAAAATCTTCATATCGGGGAACTGAGCGCGAAGCTTTTGGACGATCCGGCGCTGACCAAGCGCGACGTCTTTCGCGGCGCGATCGTTGCTCCACGTATTGTTGACGCCGATGAGCAAGACGGCGGCCTTCGGAGCAACCGCGCTGAAATCATAGTTTTCGAGACGCCAAAGAACGTTTTGAGTCTGGTCGCCGCCGATACCTAGGTTGATCGCCTTTTTGTCGCCATAGTATTTTTCCCACACGACGGCGCCGGCGCCTTCCCAGCCGTGGGTAATAGAATCGCCAATCATAAGAAGATCAATGTCGCCCTGTTTAAGGAGTTCGTTCTTCTCATTGAAACGATTGCGCCACCAGTCGGCTTCGACGGGCGCGGGCGTCGTATCGATCGTATTATCTCCAAGTACGTCGGCGATCATCGGTTCAATCGCTTTCGCCCAAATCTCATAACCTTCCTTACTAGGATGGAGGAAATCAGGCATAATTTCCTTGGGCAACGTTCCGTCTTCTTCAAGAAACAGATCGTTAATGCTGTACAATTGGACGTTTTCAACGGCGTTATTGGCGTAAATAGCTTCTAATCCCTTGTTGATACCGTCAACGGCGACGCGATAACGATCGTCCGGCTTGTTGCCGCGCGGAAAAACTTCGAGGAGAAGTATTTTCGTCGTCGGGTATTTTTCTTTGAGTTGATCGACGATCATCTTGACGCCTTCAACCGTCTCTTCCGGAGTACTGTGCATCTCCTCGGAATTGGGTTTCTTGTGACCGATATTGTTCGTGCCGATCATGACGACCGTCATTTTGGGCGAAATTTTATCCATCGGCGAATTCGCCATGCGCCAAAGGACATGCCCAGTTCGGTCGCCGCTAATTGCGAAGTTCATCGCTTTCCGATTGCCATAGTACTGATCCCAAACTTCCTTGCCGTTGGTTTCCCAGAAGTGGGTAATGGAGTCGCCGACCCAAAGCAGATCGACGTCGCCTTGTTCCATTCGCTCTTTCTGCTGCTTGTAACGGTCAATATTGCGATCTTCAAGCGTGACGGCGAGGTTTTGCGCAAAGCCAACCGTCGAAGAAAAGGCAATTAACAACCCGAGAAAAACGGTTAAAAAGGGGAGGGGGGCAAGCTTTTTTTTCATAACAAAATCCTTTTGGTTAAAACATTAGCGACCTGCTAAACGTCGGAAAACACGAGAGGGAGTATCCCTAGTCTTCTTTCGACAAAAGATCGCTTTGAAGACGTCCTCGACATGTATTTTATATCCCAACTGGAGTCGATGCAAGAAAAAAGGGAAACGTATATTTTAGATATTTCTTCAGAGAGAAGCATTGACAAATTTGAATTCCATTGGATAATACCCCTGTCTTGGTCGTTATTCGGCTTTTGCCCCCTTCGTCTAGTGGCCTAGGACGTCGGATTCTCAGTCCGAAAACAGGGGTTCGATTCCCCTAGGGGGTATCCAGAGGGTTTTGAAGATTCCTCTTCAAAGCCCTTTTTCATTGACTGTTCGGGAATTTCCCGTATCTGAAAAAGATTCTCCTTTCGTGTATTTTCATCTATTTTCATCAGGCGACACACATTTTGCCCACCGTTTTGCACACCTCTGATCGAAAAAAGGTCTTTTCTCCTAGTGTTCAGCGGGATTCTGTTCAGACTCTTGATTTTCCCGTGTCGCTCGGTCAAAATCACTTTCTATTAGGTGTAAATAGTAGTTGGTTACCGTTTGTTCGGCGCTCATTAAGACGCTAGTATCAAGTTTAAATTTCGGGGAGTTGAACCTATTTGAATCTATATTTGTTACTATGTTCAACGTTTCGGGTGGAACATGGCGTTTCCTTTCCGTCAATGGAATATGCTCTGACAATAACCCTTTTCGCATTCTTCCAATATGTATCCCTATTGACGAATTGAGGGTAAATGTTTAACGTGCCAAGAACATTTGTTCTTTCGCCAGGTAAAAAA
>CAMZHY010000458.1 GCA_947307005.1 uncultured Planctomycetaceae bacterium | reverse complement strand
GTCGCCAATCGCTTTGAGTCGGAAGTCGTAGTTCGTATTCGACGTCAGACCGCTGACCGTGTAGCTGGTATTTGTCCCGACGTTGACGTTCGTCCAAGTCGATTCGCTCGCGGGCTTATAAGAAAGGCTATATCGCTCGGCGTGCGCGACGGCGCCCCAAGAGACGGAAATCGTCGTCCCCGTCTTGCCTGAAACGGACAAAACCGGCGTCGTGAGCGGCGTGGGACTGCTCGCAGTCTCGGTCGCGGTAATCGTCAGCCAATCGGGCGTCGCGGGCGCGACGTCGTCGAGAATGACGGAGGAAAGATCGAGAATAACGTCGTCGTTTGTCGCGGCGCTCGTATAGCCGCTGATATTGGCGTTATAAGCGGCTAAAATCTCGCTTCCCGGCGCGGCGCTGAGGAGTTCGCGAGATTCCAGACTTTCAAGACGCAGCGCCCGGACCCGTGAGCATTCCGCGCTGAATTTTCGTTCGTTTCGAGACGTTGATTTTTCGACAAACACGTTGGTAAGGGATAACTTTTTCATAATAAAACCTTTAAGTATTGTCGTCGTCTAGACTAACGGGATAAATTGAACAATGATTACAGCGTCAAATATCGGGTAAAACTCTCGTTTATCGCCCCAACGCCGAAGGCGGAGGGCGTTTATGAGCGTTGTTTCGCGCCTGAAGGAATACGACTAAAGAAAACGAACTGGTTGTAAGACCGACGTTCGCCCCCTCGTCGCGTTCCACAAGACCCGTATTTACTTATTTTACCACAAGAAAAGCGTTTTGGCAAGACGCTTAACTTACGGTCCATTTGACGCTTCGAGCGTCAAAAGCCTATTATTACCGACCTGTGCGGAAAAACTCGATTTTTTTGTTCGTGAATTTTCTAGAAAAACGGCGTCGTCCGACTCGGTCGGCGTATGCGACGCAAACTCGGCGAGTCGACGCCCGTTCGTCGGACTGCGGACTCCAATAACGAAAGCCCCCTCGCGCGCCTAAGCGACGCAAGGGGGCTTTCGTCCATTCAACGTCTGACTTCAGACGACGTTACGCGACGAAGTTTTCGGCGAGGAGATCGTAATCTCCCTCCGCGAGTTCGTCGAAGAGACCGTCGGCGTCGTCGAAGAGGGCGGAGGACGCCGAAGGCGTTTTAGCGCGGACGATTGACGAATAGACGCTCTTGTAGTCGATTCCGTCGCCAATCGCTTTGATTCGCACGTTGTATAGGGTGTTTGAGGCGAGTCCGGTAATCGTGTAACTGCAGTTCGTTCCGGCGTTAACGTTTGACCACGTCGTCGCGCTCTCGAGTTTATAGGCGACGCTGTAGCGGTCGGCGTTCGGGACGGCGGACCAGTTGAGCGTCAGCGAAGTCGGCGCGACGTAGACGGTCAAAACTGGCGCGGCGAGCGTCTGCTGCGGTTTGTCGCTCCGCGTCGCGCTGTAATCGGAGTTCAGGAAAGAAACGCCGTCGCCGAGCGCGAGAACTTTCCAAATATAGGTCGCGCCATTGTCGAGTCCCGTCAGTTGATACGAGGTCGTCGCCGCGTTGATGGCGACGGTCGAATACGACGCGTCGCTCTGGTTCTTCCAAGCGAAGCGGTACCCGGTCGCGTTCGGAACGGCGCTCCACGCCGCGTCGATCGTCGTCGCCGTCTTCGCTGTTACGGAGGGGACGGGGGCGGCAAGTTGCGTCGTTTCGGTCGTTTGGGCGCGGACGGTCGCGGAATAGGCGCTCTTGTAATTGGTTCCGTCGCCGATCGCTTTGACGCGAACGTCGTACTCGGTATTCTGCTCGAGTCCCGTGATCGCAAAGCTGAGATTCGTCCCGACGTTCTTGTTCGTCCACGTCGACTCGGTCGCGAGCTTGTAAGAGACGCTGTATCGATCGGCGTTCGGAACGGCGTCCCAACTAACGGTCAGCGAGGTTTGCGCGGCGTCGACGGTTACGCTTGGCGCGGCGAGTTGGATAATCGCCGTCTCCGTCTTGGCGCGGACGGTCGTCGAGAAGCCGGAAGTTCTGTAGTTGAAGCCGTCTCCGACCGCTTTGAGTCGAACGTCGTACTCCTTGTTCGATTCGAGCCCGGTAACCGTAAAGCTGCGGACCGCTCCGGCGTCGACGATCGTCCAAGTCGATTCGCCGACGGCGCGATAGTAAACGTCGTATCGGACGGCGTTGGCGACGGCGGACCATTTGACCGTGAGCGAGTTCGTCGCAGCGGCGACGGTTACGGTCGGCGCGTCGAGCGTCTGTTGCGGCTTGTCGCGCTGCGTCGCGCAATATTCGGAATTAAGGTGGTAAACGTTGTCGGCGACGGCGAGGACTTTCCAAACGTAGGTCGCGTTGGCGTCGAGTTCGGTCATTTTATACGAAGTCTTCGTCGTCGCGAGCGTAACGACGGTATACGACGCGTCGCTCTGATTCTTCCAGATGAAGCGGTACCCGGTCGCGTCCGGAACGGCGTCCCACGCCGCGGTGATCGACGCCGCCGACTTCGCGGCGACGCGCGGGTTGGCGGGCGCGTCGAGTTTGGTTGGATTTGCGGGCGGGTTCGCCGTCTTGACGGTTATCGTCGAATAATCGGAACTCGTGACCTCGAAATTGTCGCCGATCGCTTTGACGCGAACGTCGTATTGAGTCTTCGGCGCGAGTCCGGTGACCGTATGGCTGAGATTCGTTCCGACGTTGACGTTGTTCGACCACTCCGTCGCGCTTGCGAGCTTGTAGGAGACGTAATATCGAGCGGCGGTGGGGAGGGCGGTCCAAGAGACGGTTAGCGACGTCGGATCGGAGTCGGCGGAAAGGGTCGGGCCTGCCGACTGTCGACGCGGCTTGACGGTTCGCGCCGTCGCGAAGGCGGAAGAGCTGTAACTGACGCCGTCGCCGAGCGCCTGAACTCTCCAGTAGTAGCTCGCGCCGTTATCGAGTCCGGTCAGTTTGTAGGAAGTCGCCGTCGCGCCGAGCGTAATATAGGCGTTTGCTGAATCGGTCTTGTTTCGCCAAGCGATTTTATACCCGGTCGCGTTCGGAACAGCGTCCCACGCGACGGTAACCGTCGTTTCCGTCTTGGCGGTCTCGCGCAGGTTGGTCGGAACGTCGAGCGCGACCGGGTTCGGCTTCGGGGTCGTCGCGGTCGTCGTCGCAAAGTCGGAGGTCGAGTAGTCGAAGTTATCGCCGATCGCCTTGACGCGAACGTCGTATTTAGTTCTCGGCGCAAGTCCGGTAACCGTATAGCTGAGGTTCGTTCCGGCGCTAACGTTG
>CAMZHY010000457.1 GCA_947307005.1 uncultured Planctomycetaceae bacterium | reverse complement strand
TTATGGAAGTTGCGTTTAACAGCTCGCAATACGGAGTTCGCAAATATGGGTCGTTCGTCTATGATCGTCGCGCTAAGACTCGTTTCTCTTTGTCTTGGGATCGTTTGTTGTTCGTCCGCTTTGGGATTTGAACCGGTCAAATCAAAGCTAATGTTTGTCAACACGCCCGCCCAAGAACTTTCCGTTGATTTGAACGGAGCGAAAGACCTCTATCTTTTCGCGGACTTCGGCGGCGATTCCTACGATTGCGATCAGGCGATATGGGCCAATCCTAAACTCGTTGACTCCAACGGAAACGAAGTCGATCTAACGACGCTATCCCCCGAAGAATCTCAAACGGGCTGGGGAACGCTTCTGGTCGATAAGAATCATCTTGGTGAAAAGCTCTGTATAGGAAAAACGATTTATGACACGGGATTTTGGGCGCATGCTCCTTCCCTTCTCCACTTTAAACTCGACGGTTCTTATCAGCGTTTCCGCGTAAACGTCGGTCTTGACGTCCATGCTGTTCGAGGATCGGTCGTTTTCAACATTCTTGACAAGCCGACGCCGCTGCCCTCGCCGGACGTTTATCAGCGCGTCAACCCAACGGTAACAACGCCCCCCGTTCCATCGTCGACTGAAACGACTTTCAGTTTCAACGAGGAGGCGGCGAGGAAACTCCTCGACGAAGGAATTGAACAACTTATCTTCCTGCGCCACTATACGTACAATTCCAATCACGTTTACACGGATCACGTCAACTGCGACTGGCTTCCCGGCGCGGGCTTTTGCATCCTCGACCTCAAAACGGGACAAACTCGCGATCTTCTTTACGACGAATTGCGCAAAGGCATGATTCAGCGATTTGACGTCTCTTACGACGCGAAGAAAATTGTCTTTGACTTCCGCGCCTCTCCCGAAGAAGGATATCGCATATACGAAGTCAATCTCGACGGGTCGGGACTCAAACAGTTGACGTTCCCAGTGGCGGAAGAGAAGGAACTCGTTCAAAAGTACCGACGGGGAAATTATATGCACGGCACGGACGATCTTCATCCGTGTTATCTGCCCGACGGGGGGATAGCGTTCGTCTCCACGAGACCTCAATTCAGCGTTCTTTGCGACTCCTCCGATAATTTCACGGTAACCAATCTCTATCGAATGGACGCGGACGGCGCGAATCTTCATCCGCTAACGTTCAGCGCGCTCAACGAGCAGTCGCCCGCCGTTCTTCCGGACGGCAGGATTATTTACCATCGCTGGGAATACGTCGACAAGGCGGCTGGCAACGCCAAGGCGCTCTGGGCGATCAATCCCGACGGAACGGGCGCGTCGGAAGTTTACGGCGACAATATTTCCTTCCCGGAATCGATGATGTACCCGCGTCCAATTCCCGACGCTCCGAACAAAATCGTCTTCCTCGGCGCTTCCCACTGTTGTCCCAATAACGCGTTGGGCACGGTTATCGTCATTGACATGCAAGACGACGCGCGCGACGTCAATGCGATGAAATACGTGACTGACGACACGCGAACCTATCATCACAACGGCTTTCATTTCCGAAACGAGAGCGGCGAGTATCAGCACGATATGACGGGCGTCCCCGGTCGACTTTTTAGAGAACCGTACCAAATCTCGGAAGAGTTTTTCATCGCTTCAAGAAAGAAACAGTGACTTTCTTCATGTGGGCATGCCGTCCCCATTTGCGAACGCGACGTTCCTCCTGTTCGTTCCAACATTATCGACAAGGAACTTGCCGATAAAAACCTCGCCCTATGCGCGATAACGAATATTTACGCGGGCATGGAGAACGTGGAACGCGGTTCGATAAAGCACGTTCGCGTCCTCGAACAAATTCCCCGATCTTGGTCGGCGCGAAAGAGTTGGGGCGACGATCATGAAGGAACGACTCACGCGCATAGCGCGGTCGCCAACGGTTCGTTGAGCGTAAAGGTTCAGTTGGGAATCGTTCCTGTTGAAGAAGACGGAAGCGCTTGTTTTTACGTCCCAGCCAATCGCGCGATCTACTTCCAAGCGCTCGACGCCAACTTCCGCGCAATCCAAACGGAAAGGACGTATGTCAACTACCGTCCCGGCGAACAGCGAGCGTGCGTCGGGTGTCACGAAACTCAAAGGGAGGCTCCCACTCTCGTCAACCCGATCACGCCGACGGCCATGAAACGTAAACCAAGCGTTCTGCAGCCTCAACCGAACAACCCGGAACCGGAGCTAACCTTTGACTACGATCGACAGATTCAGCCGATATGGGACGCGCGTTGCGTTCGATGCCACAACGGAGAGACTGATTCGCCCGCTCCTGACCTAAGAGGAACGCCGCAAGGCGTATACTCCGTCTCCTATTGGAATCTGGTCAACATGGGAGCGACCGACAAAGAGCTCTTAGGCAATCGCGTTTACCGAAACGAAGACGCCGCCAGCGCGGGAATCGAGTTCATCCCGCCGTATCAAACGGGAACGCTTTCCAGCCCGTTGGGCGCGTGGCTTTTTGGCGAAACCTCGTTGAAAAACGCTAACAAATCCGCTCAAGAAGAGTTAGAGATCCTTATTGAACGGCACCGAGACGCAAACGTTTCCCTAGATAACGACGAGCTTACCACCCTCGCTAACTGGCTTGACGTCAACGCGCCTTACCATCCGTCCTATTTCGGGAGACTTCACGAGAAGTTCCAAACTCGCCTCGATTATCGACCGGAAATTTCCCCCGACGAGGCAAGATCAAGAACATTGCCCGAGAGGATTGATCAACTCTACAAACAGGCTGACACAAGTAAATGAGCTTTTGTTTTCGCTCTACCGTGCTGGTCGTCAACGAATCCCTTCGGCCGGCTGTTTTGAGAAAACAGCCGTGGGATTAAAAGTTGCGTTCAAGTGAATTTAACCATCCGTCTCTGATCTAACTTCGGGCGGCGCAAGGAAACTTTGCGCCGCCCTTTTTTGATTTTGGCTCTACGCGCGGTCTTCGAGACAGGAACAACTCGAACGGGAGCAAAACGAAAAGATCATGAAGATCGAAGAACTTTCTGTCGAAGCGATCAAGCCGTATGAAAAGAATCCACGAAAGAACGACGGGGCTGTGAACGGCGTCGCTGAATCGATCAAGCAATTTGGATTTCAACAGCCAATCGTGATCGACAAGAACGGCGTGATCGTCGCGGGTCATACAAGATACAAGGCGGCTCTCCAACTTGGAATGAAAACCGTTCCGTGTGTTCGCGCCGATCAACTCTCCCCGAAACAGGTCAAGGCGTACAGGATTCTAGACAACAAACTGAACGAA
>CAMZHY010000456.1 GCA_947307005.1 uncultured Planctomycetaceae bacterium | reverse complement strand
TACGCCATAAAAACGTTTTCACAACATGGCGACGCAAGCCTAGTCGTCGCCGATTTCCAACTTAAGATTTCATCATTAGTTCAGTTCATGAATATAAATCGTTTTCTAACTTCTTTCCAAATAACGCCGACAAAACTAGAAAACAACTTGAAAAAGCCCCCCTTTTAAGTCATATTGTTTTGAACGAAGAACAACGCTCCACGTCTTTTGACGTTTTTCCGTTCTAGATTTTGAAAGGAATGTTCTATGAATACCCCTCGTCTATCCCGTCGTCAGTTCGTCAAATTTGGAACAGGTTTGACCATCGCGTCGTTAAGTGGACTTGGCGCGGTCTCCAAATCGCCCGCGTCTGACGCGCCTTCCACGACGCCCCTTCCCCACGCGACATGGGATAAACTTCCAAGGTGGCGTGGTTTCAACCTTTGTGAAAAGTTTACCCTCGGAAACGCGCAACCCTTCGTGGAAGACGATTTTCGCAATATTGGCGACCTTGGCTTTAATTTCGTTCGATTACCGATGGATTATCGCATCTGGACGGATCACGACGATAAGACGCGTTTGAAAGAAGACGCCCTTTCCGAGATAGATCAGGCGATTGACTATGGTCGGAAATACGGAATCCACGTCCAGCTTAATTTCCATCGCGCCCCTGGTTACACGGTGAACAATCCTCCCGAAGAACAATCCATTTGGCGTGATGAAGAGATTCTCGACGTTTGTCGTTTCCACTGGCAAACCTTTGCGAAGCGCTATAGCGGAATCCCAAGCGACTCCTTGAGTTTTAATCTCTTTAACGAACCGGCCGGTTGTTCGGAAGAGGATTATTATCGCGTCATAAAACGCATTGTTGACGCAATCCGCGAAGAGGATTCAGGACGTCTCGTAATATGCGATGGAATCAATTGGGGCGGAACCCCGTGCCTTTCTTTTAAAGAACTCAAAGTTGGTCAGGCAACTCGCGGATATTCGCCAATGGAAATCTCGCACTGGGGCGCCAACTGGGTTCATAGCCAAGATTTTCCCGATCCGCAATGGCCTATGTTTTGTTTTAACGGTCTCATCCCCTGTCGACATAAGAACGAAATGCCAGAAGATCTACGCAAACCTCTTGAAATATCAGGAAATTTCGACGACGTCAAGGAATTTCGCTTTACAGTCGGAATCGTTTCTTCCGCAGCGGAAATCGTCGTTCTTTTTGACGGGAAAGAAGCGTTCCGCCGAAAGTTTACCTGCGGTCCGGGAAAGGGGGAATGGAAGGAAGCCCGCTTCGTCAAAGAATACGGTCTTTATTCGAACACCTACGATATGGAACTGGCGATTCCATTGACCGCAGGGGTAAGAAAAATTGAAATAGCCGTTGTCGAGGGCGATTGGTTAACCCTCTCTAAAATGACGTTCGTTTCTTCGAACGGGGACGAAACGTCCGCGACAGGCGTCGCCAATTGGAACACAGATAAAAGGACGCTTCTGCAATACTCAAATAAAGACGGACAGGGTCATATTTCAGGAGGCGACGTTCGCGACCGAGTTTGGCTATTCGAAAACAACGTTAAACCGTGGCTTAATGCGCAAAAATCGGGTATCGGCGTCATGGTAGGCGAGTTTGGAGCTTACAATAAAACGCCGCATAAAATCGTCTTAGCATGGATGGAAGACATGCTTGCCAATTGGCGCGACGCCAACTGGGGCTGGGCGTTATGGAATTTTCGCGGCAGTTTCGGCGTCGCAAATAGCGAACGTAGCGACGTTGAATACGAAGATTGGCGCGGTTTAAAAATCGATCGAAAAATGCTTAACCTTCTCCAACGGTACTAAAATTTCCCTTTTCAATAATAGTTCCAACTTCAATTTCTTGTTGTCTTATAAAAGCTTCCGACAATATGCGTGAACCTAATGGGCAAATTTCGATTTGAAACGCTCCTCAAACTGCGAGAGGCAACGCGAGACGAAAAAAAAAGCGCCTTTTTAGACGCCGAAAGGCGCCGTAAAAAGGCGTCGGACGAACTTGTTAAACTCGATCAGGAAATATCGCGGGAACGTGAAACGTCGCGTCATGCGAGAGAGAACGTCGCAATTCCCAAAGAGGAACTGCGTTTTTCTCAGGAGCTTAGAATGCGGCTTTTTTCAAAAAGAAAAGAATCGCAAGAATGTCTTAACGCGCTTATCGAGGAAGTGGAAAATAAGCGTCAAGAGTTCAACGTTGCGATCAAAGAAGTCAAGATACTTCAAAACCTCAAAGACAAAATCGAAGATCGAGAAATGGAGGAAGCGAAACGACTCGCAACGAAAACAATGGACGAACTAACCGCTCAACATAAAGCGCATGAACGCCGCCAAAAAGAAGATGAGGAGGAAACTTAGCGTAATCACAAGGAACGAGCCTCGACTCCGAAAAAGGAATCGAGGCTCGTTTAATAGAAAGGCTAATCGATCGGGACAATCGTCAATCAAACTCAATGTCGTCAATCGTCAGATTGGAGTAATCGGCGCCTGCGCCAGACTCAAGTTCTTCCAAGGTGGCGCCCCGCTGACGTTGAATCTCCCACGTCTTCGGCATCGACTTGACCTGCTTAGCGACTCCCGCGCGTTCGAGAAGCGATTTCTGAAACACGTCGTTATCTAGAAAATCGGGAGGAATCTCCCCTTGAGCGCCGTTTTTCACAGGATCATAACGGAGAATAAACTCGTGTTTTCCGAATGATATTCGAGAACCGGGGTCAACACGGTGATCTTGAGTGCGAAAACCGTTGACTTTCGTCCCGTTCGTACTTCCCAAATCTTCGGCGTACCAATATCCTCTAGAAAGGACGAGACGACAGTGTTTCCCGGAGACGTCGGCAAATCTAAGAACAACGTCGTTCATTTCACTTCGACCAACAACCATTTCGGGCTTGCGAAGCGGAATATCGTCGCCGCCTCGATAAGGTTCCAAAACGCCTAACATATACTCTCCCTAACGTTCAACGAAAAGAATCAAGTCGGCTCGTCGAGCAAGTTCATTCGCCAAACAGGCCGTCCTCACGCAAGCGGAGTCGTTCCGCGAACTGCCACGGGACGCCGGATTATAACCCTATTTGGAAAAATGACAAGAAAAGATTACCCTCTAAAAACGCTCTATTCTCGACGTCCTTCCCTTTCCGCCTCCGTCCCTTGATAGATTTGAAAAAACGGGTATCTTTACGTTTGACTCCTGTGATGGCGCTTGCGTTCCAAGCTTTGTGACATTGTCTCAGGATTATTGGGAAAACTTCTCGTCATTTTCCCTCTCAGGGACGCAACGTTT
>CAMZHY010000455.1 GCA_947307005.1 uncultured Planctomycetaceae bacterium | reverse complement strand
TTTACCGAACACGGTTGTCGTTCAATTTTTATTGGACATCCTTTTTTTGAAGAAGCTCGCTCCAAAAACGTAGACTTCGATTTTCTCCGCTCCCTCAATTCATCCGAAAACGGAATATCCGTCCCAAGTTCTAAAACGGACGACTCCCCTGCGGGAATCCGATACCTTACGATTCTTCCTGGTTCGAGAAATCAAGAAGTTATCGCAAATATAGATCGACTCGCCGCCGTCGCCGAAATTGTGAAAAAGAAGGCTCCCGACGTTCATCCCGTCTTTGCCGCTTACAAAGAATCACACGCGGCGTTCATCCGAGAAAAACTCAGTGAAAAACACTTGGACTATCCCGTCTATGTCGGCAAAACGCCGGAATTGCTCAGAGCGGCGACCTGTTGCGTTGGAGTTTCAGGGTCGGTTTCTCTTGAAGTTCTTTCGCTTTGTAAACCGTTAGTCGTCGTCTATCGAACTAGCTGGCTCGAATTTAAAGCGCTCCGTTTCCTTAAACGAGTCAAATACGTAACCCTGACGAACCTCCTGGCCGTCGATCGAATCGAAGGCGAAACGCCTTTCTATCCAGAAGGATACGCGCCCTCGTCCACCGAGCACACGCCGCATGAACGCGAAATGATGATTTGCCCCGAATTCGTATCTTGGAAGGACGAATCCGAAAAAGCTGCGTTTCATTTATGCGAATGGTTTTCCGACCGGACCAAACTTGATAATAAGATCGAAGAATTGACGGAGCTAAAACGGGCGGTCGACATTGTCGAACAGCCTCTTGAACGCGCCGCTGAAATCATCAAGAGAGAACTGCCGCGGTTAAAAAAACAATAACGCCTTTTGATCGCGACGCCAAAAGTCAAAAGGGCAAATCGTTGCTAAAACGACTCGCCCTTTTCTTTGAAATGAAAACCGCGCGGCAACGACTTTACTAGAGTTGAGATACGATACGGTATTTTCCAGACTCTAACGTCGCGTTACGGCGAGAAAAAGCGTCGGGCGCTCCCCGCTTATATTCAGACGCGACGGAATTGATTTTTGCGCTCTTATCGTCCGCAATCTTCTCAATGACGATCTGAACGGTTTCGTCTGCGACGGGGATTTCAAGTCGAGAGATCGTTCCCGTTGGAATAACGACGTTCCAAACAAACGCCCTTGTGGATTGATCGACTTGCCAATCGGAACGAATTACTCCATAATTCGAACGGTATTCGCCTCGCGCGCGATTAATCATCCCCGGCATAGGACTGGGACGCAACAGGGACTCCGCATAGCCGACGGACTCCCCTGCCTGGCGAATCCCAACAACGTCGGACATAAACCATTCTTGAATCGCGCCGAACATGAAATGATTCATTGAACTCCCCGGTCCGTCCCATGTTTCGGAAAGCGTCTTCATTCCCCACTTTTTCAGCATGTGAACGTAACCAGGCGCGTCGTCGCGCTGTATCATCTTCCAAAGAACGTCGTTTCTATCGAAGCTAGCAAGCGTTTTAATGAGGAATGGCCATGCGACTTCGCCGCATGACATGCGATAATTCCATTTCTCTATATCTTCGAGTAAATGAGCGAAGACGGCGTCGCGCGCTTCCACAGGAACAAGGTCAAAATAAAGCGCGAATGCGTAAGACGCCTGGGAACCGGTCGCGACAACGTTTGTCACGGGATCAAAATATTCCTTTTGAAAATCGCTTATCGCCTGTCGGCGAAGTTCTTCATAAAATTTCGAATCGTCGATTTTACCAAGGAGATTAGCAAAAATAGCCATGATACGCGCGTTGTCGCATAAAAACGCGGTCGCCGTTAATTCACCCGGAGTATGCTGCGAGTAACCTGGATGTCTTTTCTCTGGAGACCAATCGTACCAGTCGCCAAGACCCGCCTTGACTAACCCCCTGTCGTTTCGGACGCTCGCCATATATCGAACATAACGGTCCATTGTTTCATACTGTTCGGCCACTATCTGTAAATCGCCGTACCAGCGATAAAGCAACCATGGGACTTGAACGGCTGCGGAACTCCACTCCGCAGACCAAAAGAAACCTTGAACAAAGCGCGTATATTCAGGCGCGATATCGGGAATCATACCGTCGTCAAGTTGCGCCTCAGTCATATCTCGACAAATCTTACGGAAAAGCGTTTGAAGATTATAGCGATAGAGGATGGATGGTCCCATCAAGTGAGTTTCCTCGAGCCATCCGAGTTTTTCACGATGCGGACAATCGGTCATGAGACTGACAATGTTGCTTCGAACGGATCGATCGATCATGAGATCAATCTCGTTAAGCCAAGCGCCGTCAGAATCAAAAGAACCGACCTTTTCTAAGTCCGCGCCAATTCTATCCGCTTCAATTGAAAGGATCTGCGTCTTATCAGAATTCGCTTCAACCGCTTTTTTCAAATCAGGTTGAAATTCGATTCCCCCACTGAGGTATGCATACTGAAATCCCCAATATCCAAAGACTGAACCTATTTTCTCTTCAGGATTTAACCGAAAACGACTGTCAAAATCGAAAGAAACGCCGCCAGTCGGAACTCGTGAAGTTTCAAAAACAACGTCGTCTTTATCGCCTGGCGCAAGCTCCTCGTCAAAGGAGTATTCGTCGAAATGTCCGTTCCAAGGGGCGTTTTCCATCTCGGCAAGAGCGACTTTAAACTGCGTTCCAAGAGCTGGAACGCAACGAATTATGGGACGGCCGGCAAAGTTAAAACCGAAATTTGCTTCAATCCGACCGTCGTCAAGCGTTTTTACTGAAATTGGTTTGAGCGTTTCAAGAACAACGACGGGAGGCTGAATTTGCGCGCGTAAAACGCCGCCGGGACCTTCTGTTTTAACGGCTGAAGAAAGCTCGCCGCGAGCCAAGAGACGACTCTGAGATAAAACTCCTCTTGAGAAATTGACGTCGTCCCCGCCGTAAACGCAAGAAAAAACGAGAGGCGAAGGAAGCGCCTTCCAGCTTTCGTCCGTTAAGATCGTCTGACGAGATCCGTCTTTATACCGCACGACAAGTTGAGCGATGACCTTAGGAAGTCCGAAGGTTCCCGTAAATTTAACATACCGACCTCCAGGGACGTTGTACATTCCGTTTCCCAAAAGAACGCTAATCGAACAATTCTCCGAACTTAATAGTTCTTTTTTAACGTCAAAAGTCGTATAAAGGCACGTTTTGCGGTAATTAGTCCACCCTGGATCGATCGACGTTCTATCGCCGACCCGAATGGAATTCACCGACACGATCTGCTGGCCTAGTCCGCAAACATGAAGAAAAGCGTCTTGGACGTTCTCGCCCTTCTGTTCCAGT
>CAMZHY010000454.1 GCA_947307005.1 uncultured Planctomycetaceae bacterium | reverse complement strand
AATCGCAGCCAAATCGCGCGCGTTTCGTCGGCGCGGAGCGAGAGAACGCCGGCGAACGCGTCGGCGGAGACTTTCTGAGAATCGTTCCATTGTTCCGGCGCGCCAAATTCACGCGCGGCGGCGGCGCGGCGGGCGTTCGACGGCGACGACGTTTCGACGGGAATCAGAGGATCGGGCCACATTCCGATCCATCCGTCGCACGCGGGGGACGATTTCGGGAATTTACGAAGCGTCGCGTCGGTTTGGTCTTGGTAGTAGTTCGACGGGTAGTCGACGAGGACGTTCGAGACGACGAAGACGTCGGGGGGATCGAGCTTTTTCGACGCGGCGCCGCGCAGCGTCGGCGCGGGCGCGGAGACGCGATACTCGCCCTGTTTCTCGAGGTCTGGTCGAATTGCGATCTGGAGCGTTTCCTCTTCGCCAAGCGCGAGCGCGCACGTCGCGGGACGTTCGGCGGTTAGTTCCGACGCGTCTTTGGGAAACGTCGTTTCAGGGAAGACCTTCGCGACGGCGGGAACTTGGAAAACGCCCTTTTCGCCCCCTTCGAGAGACTCGACGCTTGCGGAGTCGACGGGCAGGACGAAAACGGAGTCGTATTCGGAGGTTCCGTAGGTCTGGTTCGTCAGATGAATCTCCGCGACCGTCGCGTCCTCGGACGCGCGACGAACGGCGCATTTGACCGTCCACGGCGTCTTGCCGCTCGTCGGGAGCCCGAGAGAGTCGAACCCGGCTTTCGCAAGCGAGCGATCGTCCTTGCGCCAATGCAGATGCATATCGTAGGAGCCGCCCGTCGAATCAGTGCGAATCGCGTAGCCGAAGAGATACGTTTGATTCGGTTGAACGCGGACGCTCCGGCGCCATCCGCGCCATCGCTGCGGAGCTTCGGGCGCGACCTCGACGCGCAGCGCTTTTTTCCCGAGCGCGGGGACGCCGGGATCAACGAACGAATAGTTGACGCCCGGCTCGGGCGCGTCGCAGCTCCACGCCTCCCCGTCTTTTCCGGCGGGAACGGTCAGCGCCTCGGGGTCGGCGTCCTCAAATCCGCCGTCGGACAGGAGGTTGCGGGCGGCGATGAAGTTAGGAAGTTCAAGCGCCGCGTCGTCGACGGTCTGGGAGCCTTCCTCGTCGGCGGCGGCGGTCGTCTGAAGCATGGTTCCGGGGAACGCTTGGGCGGCGCCGGCTCGATCGCCGCGATTGCTCGTCGAGGTCGCGGCGCGTGCGGCGTTCTTTTCAACGAGCCAGAGATAACTTCGGACGGCGGGGCGAAGCCGGACGACGAAATACGCGACGCCTCCGAAAATCTCCGGGACAATTCGCTCTCCGTCGAATCCGACGATCTCAAAATCGCTAGGCGCGAGCGTTCTGCTCCATCGCGCTTCGACCGTCGAAAGGTTGACGGCGACGAGCCGCTCGCCCCCGTCCGTCGGTTCGACGCGCAGCTTTGCGACGCGCGCGTCCGACGCGATCCCGTCGCGCGGCGCCGCGACGCTCTGGGGAACGGACAACGTCCTCGGCGCTTCGACCGTCATAACGCGCGATTCGACGGTCGTCGGCGCGTCAAGCCGTTCCAGCCGCGCGCAGTCGAACCACGCGACTCCCGTCCCGCGAAGAACCGTGCCGAACTCGAGTCGATCGCAGTTCTCGGGAACCGTAAACTCGCGCGAGACGACGGTCCAATCGAACTCGCCCTCTTTGCCGAGATAAAGCATCGGCGATTCCCGCATCGCCTCGGACTGGTCGCCGATATGCAGATACCACCCGACGCTCCCCGCGACCTTCCGTCCGCAGACCCAGCCCGAAAAACGGTATTTGCCGCCGGGCTCGAGCGCGACGTTGTCCTGACGCGCGGCGATCCACGTCGGCTCCGCGCCCGAAGCGACGTCACAACGAACGCATTTTTTGCCCGAACGCGGCGTCTCTTCGACCCAGCTCATCCGATGTTCGTCGTCCGGCGCGTCGAACTTCCAGCCGTTGGGAACGTCGCCAGACCCGGATTCAAAATCGAGATTCGACGCGCTTCGACGATAGTCCTCCAGCGCGTCGTAATTCGGATACGCCTTGTCGTTCCTCGCAAAGACGAAGAACTCCGACGCCGATCCTGCGGGAACGTTCGCCGGAAAGAACAGCGCGCTCCCGTCGGGAATCGCGCCTTTGTAAAGCGCCTTCCCCGACGCGTCCCGGACGTTGAAGAGAAGCTCGGCGCCCTCGGAATTACAGACGCGAATCGATTCGACGCGTTCGCCGACAAAGGGAAGCGCGCCCTTCTCCGGCGTCGCGTCGTTTCCTTTGATCGACGCGGTGAGAACGCGGTTGTGAAAATCGGCCGTTCCGTCGTTTCTGACGACGACGCGAACGACCCGCGTCCAGTCCCCGCCCCCGGAGCGGCACAGTCCGCGCGCCATAGCGTCTAAATCGGCGGCAAAGAGCCCCTGCGAGCAGAGCGAAAGAAAGACGGCGACAAGAACGGAGAAACGCGCGGCGAATCTTTTCATTTTCTTCTCCTCAGACGTTGACGACGGCGCGACGTCCGCGCCGATACGGAAAACTATAGGGGACGAGAACTGAAAAGTCAAGAAAACGCGCGCCAAGAAATGCGATTCAAGGAGAAATCGTAAACGGCGGACGCCAAGCGCCGATGAAACAGAGCGACGCCTCCGCCGCAGTCGGGGAGGCGTCGTTTTTTACGCTGTCCTCAAGAAGGATTCAAGGTCAGTTCGTCGAGGTGGATTCGCCGCCGCAGATCGAACCAAGCGCGCCCCAAACGCCGAACGGGCTCGTTCCGGTCGGGTCGGCGCCAGTGTACGCGGTGGAGTTCAGGTTGTTGCCGCAATCGATCGTGTCGGAGTAGAACGCGACGGAACCGTCGGCGCGAAGACCGTTAACGCCGCCGGAGTGATAGCTCGACGCGCTCATGTAACCCCAACCCCAACCAGGGTTGTTCACCACTGTGCGGCAGGAGGGCGAGTTCGGAGGAAGAACCGTCGTCACGCCGAGAACGCCCGGACGACCGTCGGTGTGAATCTCGCCGCGCGAGTCGGCGCAGACGTTTGTACCCGAATTATAGACGGTTCGGTTCGCCGAGCTCGCCTGGGCGATACAGCCCGCCGGCGACCCTGTGTATTCGACGACGCCGCCCTTGACTTCTCTCGCGCCCGCCGCGCGACCGCAGACCGCCTCAATAATCGCCAGCGTGTTCGAGGTGCCGTCGGTCAGCGCCGACATCTTGTTGCAACGGAGAAGTCCGAGGTCGGAACGCCCAATTCCGCCGGGGAAGAATCCGCGCTGCGACACGGTCGCTTCGC
>CAMZHY010000453.1 GCA_947307005.1 uncultured Planctomycetaceae bacterium | reverse complement strand
ACGAGTTCGACGTTCATTTGCCGCATGATTCCACGAGCGGAAAAATCTGGAGTTTTAAGCAAGGCGTTACACTCGTCCCAGATTGATTTCGCTGTTTTTGCGTTCAAAAAACGATCGCTAATACCAAAGGGACGGTTCAGTTCAAGCATAGTCCAATGAAAGAGCGGGTTTCGTATGGTCAACGGACATATGCTCGCCCATTTCTCGAATTTTTCCCAATCAGAAGCGGAACCGGTGATAAACCTTTCTTCAACTCCAGCGGCGCGGAGAGCTCTCCACTTGTAATGATCCCCTCCCAACCATATTTGAGTCAAATTTTCAAATTGACGATCCTCTGCAATTTCTTTAGGCGATAAGTGACAATGGTAATCGATTATGGGTTGATTCATCGCATAATCGAAGTAGAGTTTCTGGGCGCTTTCGGATTGCAATAGAAAATTCTCGGTAATGAAACAAGTCATAATGATATATTTACAAAAGAGTTAAATAATAAAAGAATAACGCGTAGACGAGAAACGAAATAGCGTTCAAATGCTTCTCGTTTTCAGAAGAACACGCCTAATCGATAACATTGAAAAGACGGAAAGCGAATTTGTCGGGGAATCAATTAGTTCTAGAATAATTCGAAAAAAAAGCCGCCCGTCGGATTTAGAATCAACGGGCGGTTTTTTTATCTATTTTACGAAACGCCGATTACGGCAAATCAGCCCTTATCCTTAGGACCGGCTCCACGAATCTCATCCGAGGCCTGATCTTCATACTGCTTGAAGTTCTCGTGGAACTTCTTGGCAAGCTCTTCGGCGGTCTTGCGGTAAGCGGCTTTGTCAGCCCAGCTGTTTTCAGTGATAAGAACGTCGGAGGGAACGTTCGGACAGGTCTTCGGGACGCTGAGTCCGAAAATGTCGTCGACCTGATATTCGACGTCGTTGAGAGAACCATTGTGGATGGCGTCGACAATAGAACGCGTGAACTTGATGGACATACGCTTGCCAACACCGTAAGCTCCGCCGCTCCAACCCGTATTGACGAGCCAAACCTTGGAACCGTACTTTTCCATGTTCGCCTTGAGCAATTCGGCGTACTTGGTCGGATGCCAAACGAGGAACGCTTCGCCGAAGCACGCGGAGAAAGTCGCCTGCGGTTCTTTAACGCCAACTTCGGTGCCGGCGACCTTGGCGGTATAGCCGCTGATGAAGTAGTACATCGCCTGGTCGGGCGTCAGTTTGCTGACAGGGGGAAGAACGCCAAACGCGTCGCAGGTGAGGAGGACGATGTTCTTCGGATGACCGCCTTGGCTACCTTCTTTGATGTTTTCGATGTAGTGAATCGGATAGGAAGCGCGCGTATTTTCAGTCAAAGAATCGTCGTCGTAATCGACGTCGCGAGACGTCTCGTCGAAAACGGTATTCTCGAGAACGGTTCCAAACTTGATGGCGTTGTAAATCTCCGGCTCGCTTTCAGCGGAGAGATGGATGCACTTCGCATAGCAACCGCCTTCGATGTTGACGACGCCCTTGTCAGTCCAATAATGTTCGTCGTCGCCGATAAGCTTGCGGCTTGGCTCGGTGGAGAGGGTCGTCTTGCCCGTTCCGGACAGACCGAAGAACAAGCAGGTGTCGCCCGCCTCGCCTTCGTTGGCGGAGCAGTGCATAGAAAGGAACCCCTTCTTCGGCATGAGATAATTCATGATCGTGAAGACGCCCTTCTTCATCTCGCCGGCATATTCGGTTCCGAGGATGACGAATTCACCGCGCTCGAAGTTAATGTCGACGGAGGTCGGGGAGGTAAGGGATTCGGTGGTCGGATCGGCGACGAACTGACCCGCGTTAAAGATGACGACGTCGGGGGTTCCGAAATCGGCGAGTTCTTCTTTCGTCGGACGGATCAGCATGTTGTGCATGAAGAGCGCGTGGTAGGCGCGGGCGCAGATAACGCGCACTTTGATGCGGTTTTCCGGATCCCAACCGGCGAAAGCGTCGATGACATAGAGATGATCGCGGGTATTCAGATAGTCGATAGCGCGAGCGCGGTTCTGCATGAACGCCGCTTCGGGCATCTTCTTATTGACCGGCCCCCACCAGACGTTTTGATTGCTCTCGGGATTGTCGACGACGCGTTTGTCCTTAGGGCTACGACCCGTCTTTTTACCGGAGGAATTCATCAAGGCGCCAGCGGACGTAATAGAGGCGTTTTCAAAAGTAATCGCGTCCTCGTAAAGCTTCGCGGGAGCCGGGTTGCGGGAAACGTTGCCGACGGTGATTCCGTACTGCTGTAAGTCAAAACCGTTGCTCATTCTATAAACCTTTCCAAAAGTGCATCATCGACGCCAAAAATCTCTGAAAAAGACGTCCGAAGACGCGGCGCGGATTAAGTAAACGCATGCGGAAGACCCGTTCGCAACGGCGCGACCCTTCGCATGAAGGACGCGAAGCCATCTAACCACGGAATCTTCGCCTATAAAAACTTCGACGGCGCTCGCTTCTCCCGTTCAGACGAGCTAAAAGGGAGGAACAGGACGTTGGTAAGTCGAAGAATTAAACAGGACGGATTATACACAAAACGTCTCTTAACGACAGCCCCCCTGAGAATACATTTTGGGACTTTATTTCTCGCCTTGACGGAGCTTTCTTCGGAGTTCCCCGCGTTTCCTTTCGTCTTGAGAATTGTGGTTAGCGGTAGTAGTTTTTTTTCTTGAACAAACGAGGCGAGGGGGGTATACTTTCTCCCATCCGGCGTCGTCAGCGCCTTTGATCGTCTTTGCTTTACCCGTGTTTTCCTCTTCTTTCTGCGTTTGAGATATGTTTTCGAAAAGAATCCTTTTGACAAACTTCTTTAATCTTGGAACGTTGCTTACAATCTTTTTGATGAGCAATACTTTCCAGTCGTTGGCGTTCGACTGTCTTTCGACTCAAGAAAGGGATATGAAGACTCGCTGGATCTCTGCAAAGTTTGACGGTCAAGCAGAGGAGATTGCAAGACCCGAATCTTGTCTTGAGGTTATTGAGAATCATGATCCCGTCTTTCTTGATAATCGTGGCGGTAGAAAACTTCAGATCGCCGGCAAAGAGTTCGAGCGTGGCTTATACTGCCACGCGCCAAGTCGTATCAACGTTTTTTTGCCCTCGCCTGCGAAACGTTTTATCGGCGTTGTAGGAATTGACACAAACGCCGACTCCACTAGATCCGGTTCCGGATCAGTTCGTTTTCACGTAAGAGACGACAATCGGGAACTCTTCGCAACCAACGTTCTTCGCGGCTCGGAAGAAGGCGTTGACGTGGACGTTGATCTCGGCGGAGATACCGCAAAC
>CAMZHY010000452.1 GCA_947307005.1 uncultured Planctomycetaceae bacterium | reverse complement strand
GAAGAAGCGAAGGTAATCGTATCGCCGGGTTCGGCGTTTTCGAGCGCCTCGCGTAACGAAATCTTTCCGTCGTATTTAGTGGAACCGTCGTCCGCCGTGGTGACAACGGTCGAAGGCGTTTCCAGTAAGCCGCCGGAATCGGTCAACACGGTCGTCTGGGGAGAGTAAGGCGAATTGTTCGCCTTAACCCTGAGCGTGTAGAATTTCGCGGGAATCAATCCCGTAAGGGTATAGAAGTTCGTCGAAATATCTTCGACGGTTATGGCGTTGGTTCCGCCGGCGGGGAGGTATTCCAGCGTATAGGAAGTCGCGTTCGGAACCGCGCTCCACGTCAAAGTAATCGATTCCTGCGTCGTCGAATGCGAAGCGATCGTCGGCGCGCTGTACTCGGGAGACGTCGTGAAAACAGAGAAGGATTCGCCGGCGTGCCACGGGTGTTCCATCTTGTCGACGACGTCGCCTTCGTTCGGACGGTACGATTCGTTGACGATATCGTCTCTTGTTTGATTTAGCAGGGAGTAGTACTCGTTTTTCTCCGTATAGTCAAACGCCGCGACGCCCGTCGGTCGGTAACGCAGCGCCTCTCCAAACGTCTGAGCATAGCCAAAATACCCGACGAAGTTCGCCAACCCGGTCAAAGAAACCTCGTAATGATTCGTCGCCGCGCCGCCCGCGAAATGCGCCGCGCCGTCGTATCCGCCTTCGTACCCGTTTGCGACCGAACGGAGCTTGCCGTTCGCCGGATCGAAAATATCGTCTAGGATTCCGCCCGAGAAACACTGCGTAAAGACGCACGTCGCGTAACCTCGCGGAATCTGGAAGAGCGCGTCGCGAACGGACGCGCCGGTGATTCTTTCGCCCCAGCCGCAAAGATAATCGTCGTGATTCGACGTCGCTCTTTCAACGCCGTCCCCATGGTCGTAAGTCCAAAAGAACAGGTGCGAATCCTCCGTCATGAGATTGGCGATCTCGCTAAGCGTCGAGGTCAGTTCCGCGCCGGTCGCCGCGCGAATCGTCGTGTTGAGCTCCGTCGCGAACGTCATGTCCGAAGTCGTTACGCTATCTTTGTACTCATTGCCGCTGTTCACGTTAAGCGACGTTCCGGAGACGTCGCCGTCCGCGTACAGAATGTAGATATGGGTCGGATCAAGCGAGAAGTCTTCGACGAGTTCTTTGTAGTAATCGTACATCGTCTCGAAATACTGCTTCATATTGGCGCGCGCGTTCGAGCCGCCAATGAAGAGCAGCGCGTAGTCGTCGGCGCTCGGATTCGCCGAGGGAATCGGCGTCGCGCCGCGCAACGAGTTCTCCGCCGTCCAGACGGCGATACCCGACGGCGTGAACGCGTCGACTCCTTGCGTGTCGACGACCGTCGGAAGGACGTCAAGCGCCGGGGTCGACGTGACTTGATAGACCGAAACTTCCGGGTTGACGTCGACGAAGTTGACGCCGCCGAACTGGGTCAGACCGGCGATCGCGTCGAACGTAACGTCGTTCCCGTTGACCTTGATCTGCGCGCGATCCAAGTCCGGGTCAAATCCTCGCGAGAGGATCGAAATCGCGCCGCTCGTCTCGTAATCCACGTCAAGCGTAATTGTAACGCCGGAGAGATCGAGAGGCTCGTCGAAATACTCGGGGTCCAAGAGAATGACGTCGTCGACGGTCGTCGAGCGCGCTTCTTCAATCGCGTCGATCATCGCCTCCGCCGACCAATCTTCTAGAAGGACGATATTGACGTCCGCCATGGATTGGGGGAGCAGCAGACGATCGTAACGGTCTCGCAAGTCCTCGTATTCGGCGGTCGAAAGGAAGGAAGCGTCCCGCGTCTTAATGGTTTGCGTCGCGCTATAGACCGAACTCGACCAGAAGAAGGAGTCGCCGACCGTTTTGACTCTGACGTAATAGCTCGTATCGGAGTCGAGACCGCCGAGAACGAGACCGGTTTCCGACGCCGCGACGTTAATCGTCTCGTATTCGGACGCGGTTCCCTCTCTGTAGCTGACGATATATCCGGTCGCGCGCGGATCGGCCTCCCACTCGACGTAGAGCGCGTCGGACGCGATTCCTCGCGCCGAGATCGTCGGCGCGGCAAGCGCGGTCTTTACGAAGGGGTCCGACGACGTCGTCCAGGTTACGACCGGCGAGAATTCGGAGGTCGTCTCGTAAGTCGCGACGCGGATTTTGAGTTGATACTCGGTATTCGCCGACAGTTCCGTAATCCGCGTATAGGCGGTCGGGGCGACCACGTATTTCTGGGTGAAAGTCGTCGAACCGACGGGCGCGTACGCGACGTAATATCCCGCCGCGTTCGGAATGGGATTCCAATGGAGCAAGAGAGAATCGTTCGAGGCGTCGATCGTCGTAAAGTTCGGCCAGTCGCCTTCAAGCGTCTGAACGCGGACGACGGCGGAATAGGCGCTGCCGTAGGTCGAACCGTCGCCGACCGCTCTGATACGAACGTCGTACTCGGTCGTCGGATCGAGTCCCTCGATCGTATAGCTCAGATTCGTTCCCGCGTTGACGTTCGTCCATTCCGACGCGCCCGCAAGCCTATAGGAGACGCCGTATCGGACGGCGTTCGGGACCTCGTCCCAGCTAACCGTCACGGAGGTCGGGGTCGCTTCGGCGGTCGCTCTCGGCGATTCGAGCGGAATGAGTTCCGCCGCCGTCTCGACGCGGATGATCGGAGAATAGACGCTCTTGTAGGTTACATCGTCGCCGATCGCCTTGAGACGAACGTCGTATTCGGTATTCAGCGTAAGACCGGCAATCGTGCAACTCGTATCCGTCCCGACGTTCTTGTTCGTCCAAACCGTCGAACCAGTCGGTTTATACGAAAAGCTATACCGTACGGCGTTGGGAACCTCGGCCCAGTTGATCGTCAGGAAACTCGGACCGACGGCGGAGACGGTGAGACTCGGCGTCTCGAGCGGAACCGGGCCGACGGGAACGTCGGGAGTCGCGTCCGTCCGGACGTCGACGATTCCGGAATAGACGCTCTTGTAGGTCACGCCGTCCGCGATCGCCTTGAGGCGAATCTCGTACGCCGTGTTCGTTTCGAGACCGCCGATCGTGTAGCTCCGATTCGTTCCGACGTTCACGTTCGTCCAAGTCGTCGCGCTCGCCGGCTTATAGGACAAGCTATACCGTTCGACGTTCGCGACGGCGCCCCAGTTGACCGTAATCGTCGACCCCGTCTTTCCCGCGACCGTCAAAACCGGCGTCGCAAGCGGCGTAAGAGACGCGTCCGTCGCGGCGCGGACGGCCGGGGAGTAGACGCTCTTGTAAATCTCGCCGTCTCCAATCGCTT
>CAMZHY010000451.1 GCA_947307005.1 uncultured Planctomycetaceae bacterium | reverse complement strand
GAGAGGACGACATAGTCCCCCGTCGCGAGCGCGAGCGCGTTGTTGCGACTGCGGTTGAGACGAAATCCCTCGTCCTTCTGCCAGACGTGAATCAGCGGCGTCGACGTCTGGCGCCGCAGCGCGCGCGTAACTTCGAACGTCTCCTCGGTCGAACCGTCGTCCGCGATAATAATCTCCGTGGGCGGAACCGTCTGCTTCAACGCCGTCTGAATCGAAATTCTGAGAATATCAGGTTGGTTATAGCACGTAATGATAAGCGACGCGCTCGGCGCGTCTTCCTGAATGGACTTGAATTTGCGCGACATAAAAACGTCTTGATGTGCGTGGGGGGTGGGCGTTTGCCGGAAGGGGCGCGTTCATGCGGGACGCCCTTCGTCAGCCCTTTAACGCTCGATTCGTTCAGGCTTCCGCAGGGCGTGGGACTGGGCGTACTCGATCGCGCATTCTATAGAAACGGCGGTTTTTAGACAAGTTCATTTTGCGGCGAGCGTGGAAAGATCGGCTCGCTAACAGCAACGCGATCAAACGGATTAATAGAGCGCGAGACGGAACGGTAAAAATCGGCTTTTCCCTTTCAAGCAATTCGAACTCGTCGACGAAATCGCCTCGCCTAGAGAAGGCCGTATAATAAACGTCCCCGACGTCGCAACCGCGCGTCGGGGCAATTCTTGTCGAAAAGAGGACGAGTCGCGCTCTTTACGCCGTTGAGCGGTCGCCGCGTCCTCGCGTCTTACTCGATTTCGGATTCAGGCGTTATTTGGTCAAATTCCAACGGTTGTAGACGACGCCGAGGACGTCCTTCAGCGGAACGCAGAGCGAATCGTCGGAAACAATCCGCTCGCCTCCGTCTTCGCCGACGCGCCTTACCCCTTTGTCTTTGATCTTGGAAAGCGCGCCGATAACCGCGCCGGTTGAATCTAACGCCGGCGCTCCCGCCTGACCGTTTTCGAAAACGGCTTCTTTCGCGATAAGACGCAGACGAGGCAATCCGTCCTTGTCTACGTAGTTAGGGTCGCCAATCGAACACTCTAAGTTCTTTCCATCGCAGGTCGCTATGATCGCCTCGTCGCCGACGACGGGGTTGGAGGCGGAACTAGGAACGAAAGGCGCGTGACCGGGGATCTGTTCGGCTAGTTTTATAACCAGCGCGTCGACGTTTGGGCAAAGAAGGGGGCGCCCGATTATTCGAACAACTCGAGTTGATTTCTTAACCAATCCCTGTCGCTCAAGTTCGCGACGACGGGACAGAGAGCCGCAACCGTCGTCGATCGCGTAAATCTCCCCATTGATCATGAGAGAAATCCTCTCGAGAGGGACGGGAGTTTTGCCGTCCGAACAAATGAACGAGTGAAGCGCCGCGACAATGAAGCAGGAGTCTTGCACGCGGAGGTAAAACCCGCATCCGTGCGCCGTCTCAGGTCCCCCTTCGACGACAATGATCGGGCTGTTCGTCGCCTTTCCAGAAGAAGAGACAGACAACTGAGTCTCGTCCACGCTGAAGGAAACTCGCGCGGCCTCCGGCTGCGTCGACTCGCGAAGCGAAGACGCCCCTTCGTCCGCAAGGACGGAAGCGACCGCCGCGAAACCCAAGAAAAACAAAATCATTTTGAAACATTTAGAATTGACCATACGTCCCTCGCGCAAAAAGCAAAAGGAAAAACTGGACGCAATTGCGCAGTCGCAATTGCAGAATGAAAGACAAAAACCTCTTTTCCTCCCTTGGTCGACCTGTTTTCGCTCCTTGCGAAGGTCCGACCAAAGATTTTCGAACAACCGAAAATCCAGAATTCATTCTAGCTCGTTTTCGACAGAAAGCAAATACTTTGGGAAAAAAATTAAGAAAAACTTGGAAAATTCCATAAATTTATCGAAACATGTTGTTAGGCATAGAGATACGGCGATTGTTTTTTCTTAAAAAATTTCGATTTCTTTTCGACGGCGCCGTCAAGTCTCAAAAGATTCACTTTTTGAGTGGACGGCGCCGCGCGCCCAGGTTCTTCGCATGACGAGGAAACGCGTCTATTTTTCCCTCTCGGGGAGGGTCAGCCATTCGCCGACGGTTTCGTCCCATTCTTCCGGGTCGAACGGTTCGAAGCCCGCGCCGGGGAAGAGCGTGATCTCGCCGACGTAGATTTCGCCCTGAGGCAGATAGAAATCGATCCTCGCGAAAGATAGGTCGCCCGCAAGCGCGGTCGCAAGCTCTTTGAGCCGGTCGAACGCCTCGGGGCGCGGTTCGGGGACGCGCTCGCGAGGATAGCGGCGCTCAAAGGGCAAGAGATTCCATTCGTCGTCGTAGAAGGTAATGTGAAGGCCCTGACCGGCGAAGCGCTGGGAGCAGACGTTAATCATCCGCGTCTTGCCGTTGAAGACGTAAAATTTGTAATCGCGAAGGTCGCCGTCGCCGCCGTCAAGAAGTTTCTCAGCGATAACGCGCGGTTCGAGCGGACGGTAGGGCTTTTCTCGCGAAACCCAAAAGAAATTCCGACGCAGCGCCTTTTCGATCTTCCGCCGCGCTTTGGCGACGTTCATCGTCTTCTTATCGCGAACGACGACGATTCCGCCGCTGTCGTGGGTCGTCTTGAGGACGAATTTCTCGGGGAGCGCGTCGAAGTCGATCTCGTCGAACGACTTCCAGGGACCGCCGACGAGCGGGACGAGATACTCTTCGCCCGCCTTTTCCGCGACGTAACGTCGAACTTCGTACTTGTCGACAAGGGACGACATATACGGCTCGTAGGCGTAGAGTTTAAGCCATTGGAGCTTTTCATTGAAGGTCCGAGGCGCGTTCAAGCGCAGCGGACGTCCGACCTTAACCCGGAATCGAGCCCGGAGATACCATTCGTCGGGCGCGACGGAGCGAATCCCCGGCAGAGAAAGCGTCGACTTTGCGACGGACGCTACGGCCAACGCCGGAACGCCCGCAATTTTTTTCCATATCTTCTTCGTCGAGGTCATTATCAGGGCCTTTCATTTCGCGCATAAACGCGCGCGACTATTCTAAGATATCCGAGCGGGATTCTCAAGACCCGCGCTCGTTGGCGCGAACGTCCGATTTTAAAAACGTTCGCCGTTCCCACGCGGCAAGTCGCGCGTGAGAACGGCGAAACGGTCGCGCGCCGCTTCGTTGGTCGACTAGCTTTGCCCTACTGGGTTAAACGCGTCTCCAACGATCGGCGATCCAGCGTCAACGCCAGTTCGCGGCGATGAGATCGTAATCCTCCTCGTCGAGGTCGTCGAAGAACTCGTCGAAGAGTTCGGAGTCGGAATCAAGCGCGGCGGAGGACGACGCGGTCGTCTGCGCTTGGACGACGGCGGAA
>CAMZHY010000450.1 GCA_947307005.1 uncultured Planctomycetaceae bacterium | reverse complement strand
CTCGCCGTATTGTCGGCGACGGCGCTGTTATAGAGAGTCGTCCTTCCTCCATAGACGGCAAAGCCGCCGCCGTAAGCGGCGCTGTTTCCAGAAACGAGACAGTTGACAAGCGTCGCTTCCACGTCGGAAACGTATACGCTGCCATAAGAGCCTCCTTCGTTGTCGCAAATCTCGCAATTTTCAAGGGACAACGTCTCGCCGTAGGCGGTAATAGCTCCATAGTAGTCGGAGGTATTGTTCGTTATGGAGCAGCCGACAAGGGTCGTATCGGCGTAATCGGAAACCAATCCGCCTCCCGCATTGTCGCAGATCGCGCAATTGACGAGCGAATACGTCCCGTCGCAAACATACATTGCGGCGCCATTCTCAAATTCACTGCCGCGGATAACGCAATTATTGAGCGATAACGTCGCGCTATAAGCGCTCACAATCGAACCGTCCTCGTCGTCCTCGGTATAGCCGTTCGTAAACGTTATTCCGTCGATCTCGACGATGGGTTTCTGAATATTGGCGTCGTCGTAGAAATATTGATAAACCGACAGAACCCTCGTCTCCCCTTGCCCGTCGATCGTCAGACCGGGCGCGGAAGTCGTCGCGTTCCAGAGGTTTGACGCGTCGATCGTCAGCGATTGAATAATAGCGAGTTCGCCGAGTTCTGAATTGAGCGCGATCGTCTTGCCTTTGAGCGAGTTGGCGAAGGTAATCGTCGCGCCGGACTCCGCATAACTGATCGCTTCGCGGAGCGAGATCTTTCCGTCGTAAGGATTGACGACGTCGTCCGCCGTCGAAACGACCGTCGAGCGCGCCTCCGGCTCGTTATCGGTCTGATATTCATAGGCGCCGAGGTCGACCCTTCCGCCGACGATACGCGCGTTTCCGGCCTGATCGACGCCCGTCGAGACGTATTGATTGTTTCCTTTATTGACGACCTGAGAACCTTTCGCAAGCGTATACCATCCCAACGTCGGGTTCGTAAAGAGCGGATTCGAGGCGTCGTAGGTTAGGTTGTTCGCGCCCGAAGTCCAGTCGGTGAAGCTCGACAGCGTGTTGTACGCGTTGGCGGCGACGCCGCCGTCCGCGACGACTTCGAGGTCGATATAAACGTCGCCGCCGACGTCCGACGCGCTATTCCCCGCGATAATCGTATTATAGGCGGTGAATGCGCCGTATTCGCAAAAGACGCCGCCGCCGACGCCGCCGTAGTATCCGGAGTCGTAGCCTTGGAACGCCGAATTACCGGCGACCGTGCAGTTGTAAAGAGAAATCCCCGCGCCGTAAAGACCGCCGCCGAAAACGGCGTAGTTTCCAGAGACGAGACAGTTGACAAGCGTCGTCTCTTCGACGTAAGAATAAACTCCGCCGCCGTTGCCCTCGGTCGTACTATTGTCGCTGACGACGCAATTCTCGAGCGTCAACGTCCCGTCGCCCGCCGCGAAAACAGCGCCTCCGCCGCCGTATGTGGCGACGTTGTTCGTTATCGTACAATTGACAAACGTCGTTTCGCTGTTGTGAGAACACGTCGCGCCGCCGACAGAACCCGCTTTATTGTTCGTCATTACGCAATTGGTAAACGTCGTTACGCCATCGACGGAACAAACGGCTCCGCCGTCGCCTTCCGATTGATTGTCGCGGAGGACGCAATTGTCGAGCGACAACGTCGCGGCGCTGCTGAAAATAGCGCCGCCGTAAACGGCCTCGCCGCCGATCCCGCCCGTTAGCGTTATCCCGTGAATTTCAACGTCGATAAAGAGGGGGACTCCTTCATCGTCGTAATCGCCGACGACGGACAGAATTCCCGACGCGTCTTGTCCGCTAATCGTCAGTCCCGGCGCGGCGGTCGTCGCGTTCCAGAGACTGGACGCGTCGATCGTCACCGACTGATTAACAACGAGTTCGCCGAGATTCGAGTCGATTGCGATCGTCTGATTCTTAAGCGAACTTGCAAACGTGATCGTATCGCCCGACTGGGCGTTCGCGAGCGCTTCGCGAAGAGTGACGACCCCGTCGCTCGCGTCGACGACGTCCAACGCGGACGTGACGACGATCGAGGTCGCGCCCTCCGTCGCGTCAGCGAGCGCGGAGGAAAGATCGAGAACGTCGATCTCGGACGACGCGACGTTCGACTCGTAGGCGACGAGCGCGTTCGGCGCAAGCGGTTCGCCGTACGGCGCGACGCTGAGCAGATCGCGGGACTCGAGACTTTCAAGGCGCAACGTCGTCGTTTTAGGAGTTTTCTTAGCGACGGCGAAATCAAATCGGCGATTGACGTTCTTTTTCATCGACAGTTCCTTAATCATTAGGCTATACCCGCGAAAACGCGGTCAAACGGGCTAAATCCGATTCCGGATGTGAAAATCAAAATATTCACGGTTAAACAATCGATCGCGCCGAGCGTTAGCGCGATTCGTTTCAATGATACAAACGGTTTTTCTTTTTTCAACCGTTACAGCTTAACATTTTGATTATTGCGAAATAAATTTTGACGATTAGATTTCTGAAGATTGCGAGCGCCGTCGGGGACGACGTTCTCCTTTCGAGTCACGGGCGTCGGCGCGACGTTATTCGACGAAATTCGCGGCGAGGAGATCGTAATCGCCCGTCGGAACGTCGCGGTCGTCGCCCCATGCGCAAATACAAAGCCCCTCTCGACGACATGACGCGGCGAGAGGGGGTTTCGTCAATTCATCGTCCGGACTTCGGCGTTATTAGGCGTCGAGGTTCTCCGCGAGGAGATCGTAATCGTCTTCGCCGAGTTCGTCGAAGAACTCGCCAAAGAGTTCGTCGTCGGAATCGAGAACGGCGGACGACGCCGTCTGATACTCGTAAGCGCCAAGGTCGACCCTAGCGCCGACGATACGCGTCTTCCCCGCAAGGTCGACGCTCGACGATACGTATTGGTTGTTTCCCTTGTTGATCGCCTGAGAGTTTATCGCAAGCGTGTAATCTCCAGCTGCCGCGTTCTTAAAGAGCGGCTGCGACGAGTTGTAAGTTAGGTTATTCGCGCCGTTTGTCCAGTTTGTGAAACTCGAAAGCGTATTGAAAGCGTTTACAGTAGCGCTGGAGGCGTAGTAGTGGACGTAGTTGTCGGTATCTAGACGAGCGCCGGGGACAATGTGGTAGTCGCTGAGAAATACGTCGAAAGACTCATTGCACGCGATGATTGAATTATAAGAATTCAAAACGATGGCATAGGTCTGCGCTTCATAAATTCTATCCAAGTCGACGCCACCGCCATAGTTGCCGGTAATCGTACTGTTATAGAGATAGAAAACCGCGTTTACGCAGAGTTCTAAACCGCCTCCATGCGTGGCGGTATTGTTCGTTATGATACAATT
>CAMZHY010000449.1 GCA_947307005.1 uncultured Planctomycetaceae bacterium | reverse complement strand
ATTCCTCATTATTCGCAAATGATCAACTTAGCGATTGACGATCTGGATTATCTCAACGACATTCTTCTTCCTGACAGCGCTGGAAAGAAGTTTTACGGAATCGCAAACGGTAGTTACCTTCACATTCACGACGGTAAAGAAGAGCTTTGCGGCGAATCTTACCTTATTGAAAACAAAAGGGTAAAACAACTCTCATCTCACGGCGAGCGTTTTTCGTTATAGGCGTTTCGCTCTTTGTCTTTGTCGAACTTGAAATGACGCCCGATTGGCTTGCAGGATTATTAAAAGCGTTGTTTGCGACTGTTCTTATTGAGGAGTGCGTCGCCCTTTTTTGGAGAGAACGTTCGCGTCGATTGGCGCTGACGGTTCTCATTGCCAACCTCGTAACCAACCCGCTTCTTAATCTGATTATTTTTTTTGCGCCGGATTCATGGTTGGCGACCGACTGCCGTTATTACTCCCTTGTCGGCGTTCTTGAAGGCGTCGTCTTGTTGAGCGAGTCATGGTTATTTTATGCTCATGGACGGGTTTTTCCCGCGTGGCGAGCTATCCTTTTTTCATTGTCTCTCAACGCGACTTCGTATTTTTCAGCCTATCCACTAGAAAATCTAGGATATTGGGGATGATTTTTTCGCCCCTTTTGAGGCGGACGTCCGTGTGATATAATCAACGGACCTCTTGTGATAGTGGGGCTTTCGTTTTGGAGACGAAGGCTCGTTCTTGACTTTGTAGTGAGGAGACGCGAATGTTTTCTGGAATTGTCGAAATGATGGGTAGGGTTTCAAATATTACGTCGGACGGAATTGTAAGCGTTCTCGTGATCGAGGCGCCTGAAATCGCTTCTGACGTTGAAATTTCCGATAGCGTCGCGATTAATGGCTGTTGCCTGACCGTTGTTGACAAGTCGGCGACGACGTTATCCTTTCAGGCGGTTCCGGAGACTCTTTCGCGGACAAATCTTGGCGAGTTATCCGTCGGTTCGCCCGTCAACTTAGAACGAGCGCTTGTCGCAAACGCCCGCCTTGGCGGCCACTTTGTGAGCGGGCATATCGACGGACAGGCTGAACTGATCAAAATAGTCGATCATGACGGCGAATGCGCCGACTATTTTTTTCGCGTTGACCGTTCGCTTGCAAAGAACATGGCGTCTAAGGGATCTGTCGCAGTTGACGGTGTAAGTTTGACTCTTGTTCGCTGTGAACCCGACGTCTTTAGCGTCGCCCTCATTCCGTTTACTCTTTCTGCGACAACGCTTGGAACCAAGAAGATCGGCGATAAGGTTAATATCGAGACGGACATTTTGTCGAAGTATGTTCAGCGACTTATCGAAGCTCAGCAATGGGAATGACTGGTGAGTTTTGACGCTGGGGAGCCTCGTTTATTTGCCTGTTGACATAGGTTTCTTCATTCTCGCTTCAGACTGGTTTTCTTGTTCGTTTTCGAGGAAATTCATTATGCGTATAAATTGTAACTCATTTGTAAACGATATGTTGGCTCCGGCTTTTTGCATTATTTTCGTCATAACGATATTTAGTTCTTTTACAGACTTTTCAAATTCTTTAGCTCAGGAAAATGAACTGGCAGGAATGTTTTACGTCTCGGCTTCCGGTTCTGATTCAAACGACGGACTTTCGATCGATAGTCCTTTCGCAACGCCCGAGAAAGCTCGAGACCTCATTCGGCTGCGACGCGCAGAAGGATCGACGGGACGATTTGTCGTCTATTTGAGCGGCGTGTTTTCTCGATCTGAACCCTTCGTTCTAGACGCCCGCGATTCTGACGTAGAGTATCTTGGAGTAGATGACGCCTGTTTTTCTGGAGGAGTCGCTCTTAAAGCTTGGCGTATTGCTTCAAATGAAGAGAAATCAGGTTTTCCCGAAGCCGATTCGGAGATTTGGGTCTCCGATTTACCCGAACTTGACGGAAACGCTCTTTTCTTTGAGCAACTCTTCGTCGGTGATCGGAGAGCTGTTCGCGCTCGTTTTCCAAACGAAGGATTTCTGCGCCCGGAGTCCGTCTGGGAAGAGTTTCCCACGAATCCGCAAAATAACGCTTCCGCGAAACCAACAACAGCCCAAGAACTTCGAGCGAGGAAAGGCGATCTTGATATTCTCAATCTTTCTTCGGCGACCCCCGAAGAACTTCGTTTCTCACAATTTGTCGTACATCATCATTGGGATACGACAAGACGAATTATCCTAGGATATGATCCGAACTCACGAGCGCTGAGTGCAAAGGGCGCTCCTATGAAGTTTTGGAATCCTTGGCGCGATTCCTCCCTCTATTACCTAGAGAATCTTCGCGGCGCTTTTGACGTCGCTGGCGAATGGTTTTACGACGGCGTTAATAAACGCGCGTATTATCGTCCTCTTCCTGGAGAAACTCTTGAAAACACGTCGTTCGTAGCGCCGCGACCGGGACTCAATCAACTTCTTACGATTAACGGTTCTTCTAACGGAGAAAAGACGAGGAATGTCCGTTTTGAAAACGTTAAGTTTTCCTATACCGACGCGCCGCGACGTTTTACCGATATGAAAACTGCCGATATTCCCGAAACGATAACCGGCGATCTCCATAAGCCCGGTCCTTCGCAGTTCGAACCTGCTCAGGCAGCCTTTTTCACGGTTGCTGTTTTGGAGATAAACAACGCGAACAACGTTGTTTTGGAAAAGTGCGATGTTTCACATACCGGCGAATACGGGCTTTGGTTCAAAGATTGCGAGGACTGTTGCGTGCGACAATCCTGTTTCACTGATTTAGGGGCGGGCGCCGTTCGCATTGGCGGAGGCAAGATGGATAGAGGAAATTGCGTAGAAAATTGCGTTCTTTCTCAGGGGGGAAGGTTCTTTGCCTCCGCCACAGGCGTTTGGATCGGTCAGAACACGGAGGAAAACGCAATCTTACACTGCGATATTACCGACTTTTACTATACTGGCGTTTCCGTCGGTTGGGTATGGGGGTACAGCGGTGGTCATGCTTTTCGTAATCGTATCGAATTCAATCGAATCAGTAAGATAGGACAGGGGGCGACGTCTGATATGGGCGGCGTCTATACCTTGGGCACGTCTACCGGCACGAGGATCTGCAATAACGTTATTTTTGACGTTTCATCCTACGCCTACGGCGGATGGGGGCTTTATCCTGACGAGGGTTCCGAAGGAATACTTTTTGAAAATAATCTTGTCTATGACACTACCGACGGATCGTTTCACCAGCATTACGGTAAGGATAATGTCGTCCGAAACAACATCCTTGCGCGGAGTCGGTCAAATCCTGCGAACGCAGACAAACCTGCCCATCAAATTGCGATCACCCGCGTTGAAGACCATCTTTCTACGACTTTCGAGAGGAATATTATATACTGGAAAGAA
>CAMZHY010000448.1 GCA_947307005.1 uncultured Planctomycetaceae bacterium | reverse complement strand
AGTCGTCGAAAAGGAACTTAAATATTACGACGTCGTCGTTAAACCCTACGGACTGCCCCTCGACAACCGTTCCGACTACGCGAAAATCGACTGGGAAGTCTGGACCGCGACGCTCGCCGATTCCCGCGAAGGATTCGACAAGCTCATGACGCCCGTCTACGACTTCGTCGACGCGACGCAGCCTCGCGTCCCAATGACCGACTGGTATTTCGCGAGCGACGCGAAGATGAAGGGGTTCCGCGCGCGTTCCGTCGTCGGCGGCGTCTTCATCAAGTTCCTCGAAAAATAGTCTTTGTTTTCCCGTTAATTTTGCGCGAGGACGTCGAAAACCGACGTTCTCGCAAATCGTTCCCCCTTTTTGAAAGGCGTGTTATTCATGTCGCTTTCCAAAGTTAAGAACATCGTTCTCTCCGCGCTCGCCGTTTGCGCCGCGTTCGCGGGCTCCGTCGCGCTCGCCGACCAGCCGCTGCGCGCCCCCGCCGTTCCGCTAATCGCTCAAGACCCTTATTTCAGCGTCTGGTCCAACACAGACGCGCTTGCGGAATCGTTCCCCGTTCACTGGACGGGCAATATCAACGCGCTGACCTGCTTCCTCCGCGTCGACGGTCAGAAACTCCGCGTGATGGGCAACCCCGTCGAATATTACAACGCCGCCCATGCGATGAAGCAAACTTCGCTTACGATTCTGCCGACGAACACGGTCTACACGTTTGAAGAATGCGGCGTCGAGCTCACGCTGACCTTTACGAACCCGAACCTTCCCGACGACCTCATGGTTCTCTCGCGTCCCGCGACGTACCTGACGTGGAGCGTCAAATCGACCGACGGCTCCGATCACGAGGTCAAAATCTACTTCGACGCGACCGCCGAACTCTGCGTCAACGTCGTCGATCAGACCGTCGTCGCGACTCGCGAAGCGACCGACAATCTCGACGTGATCCGCATGGGAACCGACTCTCAAGAGGTCCTCGCGAAGTCGGGCGACAACATCCGCATCGACTGGGGCTATTTCTTCGTCGCGGCGGAAAAGGGAACCGCGAAGAGCGCGATCGCCGGCGCCGTCGACGCGCGCGACTCGTTCCTCAAGAACGGCGACCTTCCGAAGAAGGACGACGAAGACTTCCCGCGTAAAGCGAGCGCGAACTGGCCCGTCGCCGCGTTCACGTTCGACTGCGGAATCGTCCGCAAGGATCCCGTCGTCAAGCGCGTTATCCTCGCCTACGACGACGAATACTGCCTGACCTTCCTCGGCGAAAAACTCCGACCCTACTGGCGTAAAGACGGCGAAACCGCTCAAGGGATGCTCGAACTCGCCAACGCGCAATATTCCGATATCATGGCGCGATGCCAAAAGTTCGACGCCGATCTCATGGCGCGCGCGACGAAGGCGGGCGGCGACAAGTACGCGCAGCTCTGCGCGATGATCTATCCCGAAACGATCGCGGCGCATAAGCTTGCGGTTCTCCCGAACGGCAAGGTCGCTTACGTCTCGAAGGAAAACTTCAGCAACGGTTGCGCGGCGACCGTCGACCTGATCTACCCGACGGGTCCCCTCTTCGCCGTCCTGAGCGCCGAGCTCCTCAAAGCGTCGATGACCGCGACGATGGAATACGCCGTCTCCGGTCGGTGGCCGTGGCCCTTCGCGCCGCACGACGAAGGCCAGTATCCGCTTCTGAACGGTCAGCGTTACGGCGGCGGCGAAAAGACGGAAGAAAACCAGATGCCCGTCGAGGAATCCGCCAACATGCTGATTCTCTTCGACGTCGTCGCAAGAAACGACGGCAACGTCGATTTCGCCAAGGAATACGAGGCGACGCTCGAACAGTGGGCGCAATACCTTCTTGAGAAGGGACTCGACCCGGAAAATCAGCTCTGCACCGACGACTTCGCCGGACACCTCGCGCACAACGCGAACCTGTCCGTCAAGGCGATCGTCGCGATCGCGTGCTACGCCGATCTTTGCGAACGCGCAGGCAAGACCGACGACGCGAAGAAATTCCGCGCTAAGGCGGAAGAGTTCGTCCAAGAATGGCTCAAACTCGCCGACGACGGCGATCACTATCGACTCGCGTTCGACAAGCCGGGCACGTGGAGCATGAAATACAACCTCGTCTGGGACCGCATCCTTGGACTCGACCTCTTCCCGGAAGAAGTCGCCAAAAAGGAGATCGCGTACTATAAGACGGTCATGAACGACTACGGACTCCCCCTCGACAATCGCGCCGACTACACGAAGCTCGACTGGGAAGGCTGGACTGCGACCCTCGCCGACAATCGCGAAGATTTCGACGCGCTCATGGCGCCCGTCTACCGCTTCGTCAACGCGACGCAGCCGCGCGTGCCCCTCACCGACTGGTACTTCACGAGCAGCGCCAAGCAACGCGGTTTCCAGGCGCGTTCGGTCGTCGGCGGCGTCTATATCAAGATGATGGAAAAATGACGGCGTTCGCCGTTCAACATGATAGACAAAATCTAAAAAATCGGCAAATTGCGTAAAATACGATATTGATTTTTGGCGTCTATCATGCTACAATGTTGACGTAAGAATTTTTGGGCGCCGTTTTTGGAAACAGGTTTCATTTACGGCGTCCGCGAACGGTTTTCCTATTTCGAAGGAAGATTTAAAAATGGAAAAAGAATATTACGTAGACGGCGTCGGCCAGATTCATTTCGCCGGCAACATGGTTCGTTTTGACCTCGTCACGCTCCAGCCGGGCGCCGACGGTCAGGCCCCGACTCCCGAGTCCGCGTTCCGCGTCATTATGCCGCCGCAGGGCTTCCTCGCCGCGTTCAACAGCATGCAGCAGCTGATCGACAAGCTCGTCGCCGCCGGCGTTCTCCGCAAGAACGAAAACGCCGCCAGCTGATCCTCAGCGGTCAAGCGTCGTCGATTCCTTCGTCGACGCGATTGCGAAAAACCCCGAGAGTCGTTCGACTCTCGGGGAATTCTTTTTTACGCTCGAAAAACCGCAAGACGTTCTCTTGGTAAGAGGCGTCGCTTTCCGTCGCGTCTCGTTACCGTCGGCGACCTGATTTCAGAGGATCGACCTTCGGCGCCTCGCGACTGAGCGCGGGCTTCTCGGGTTCCTTCTTCTCGTTTTTAGGCGCGACGGCGGGCTTCGCCTTTTCTGCGCCGTCCTCCGATTCCGCCGCCTTATCCTCGGATTGAGGGGGTTCTTCAGACTTTGCCTTCTTTGTAGCGGACGGGTTCTTTTGTCCCGTCGCGATCGAGCGATAATTCGTCTCCCAAATCCAGCCCTTCGGCGTCCAACCGTCGGTAATAATGAGTCCGCGCCCGATAATCGCGGCAAACGCAAAAATCGAGTAGATCAAAAGCGCCTTGCCGAAGTTGCAGTCGAAGAAGATCAGCGCGCCGAACGAACCGATCG
>CAMZHY010000447.1 GCA_947307005.1 uncultured Planctomycetaceae bacterium | reverse complement strand
GAAATTCGGGCGCCGCCATTTTGAATAAAGGCGGCGATCTTACCGTTGACAAATGCGTTTTCCGCGATAACAACGGCGTTGCGATCTCGCTTACTAGTCCAAATGGAAACATAGTAAGCGCTTGTCTTACGGCGACTTCGACTGTCTTTTCGGACAACCATGGAAGCGGCTCCGTCTTCTTCAACACGAACAAGGAGTCCTCCTTTACTGACTGCGTCTTTGAAAACAACGACGCGCAGAAGGGTTCCGTTTACGTTAATAACGGCGCTGTTGTGATGACGAATTGCTTCGTCAGAGGCAACGAAGGTTCCGGTATCTACGTGGAACCGAACGGGAATCTGACCGCGATTAACACTCTTATCGTTGAAAATACGGCGTCAAACGGCGGCGGCATACAAATCAACGGAATCGCCTCGCTTTACTACTGCACGGTCGCGAATAACGTCGCAAGTTCAAAGGGCGGCGGCGTATGTTTGTCGTCTAAAGCCCTTCTCAACGCGAACAATACGATCATTGCCGGCAATACGGCGACGACCAGCGGAGACGACTGCTATTGTCAAGTTCAAGAGAACGAGACTGGCGCCGTGGCTGGCTCCTTGCACGGTCGCAACGTTCTCACTTCTTACCTTAACGGTTGGGATACGGAGGAAGCGCTGTACAGCTACGATCCTTCGCAGCCGCTCTTTAGCGACGCGGCGCATGGCGATTATACCCTTGCGGAGTTCTCTCAGGCGATCAATAAGGGGAACGCGAGTCTCGTTCCAGTCGACGCGACGATAACGACCGACCTCCAAGGCGGCGATCGCGTCGCCGACGACCTTCCCGACCTCGGCGCGTATGAATTTCAAAACCTTGCGCCGCCCCTTGCGACGCCGACGAACGTCTCCGCGAGTTCGACGACAAACTCGATGACCGTGTCTTGGGACGCCGTGACGGACGCGGCGAGCTACAAGGTCGAGTACAAACCGGCGAGCGCCGCCGAATGGACGACGTGGTCCGATTCGGTTGCCGCGACCTCCGCGACGATTACGAATCTAACGCAGGGAACGCCGTATTTCGCGCGCGTGACCGCCGTTAGCGGCGATTTGACTCAATATGTCAATTCCACTCCGAGTCAGCCGGTCTCCTTGTGGACCTTGGAACCGCTTGCGACGCCGTCTATTACCGTCGTGACCGACGTCCATGCCGCGACGATTTACTGGACCGCCGTTGAAAACGCGTCGGGATACGCGCTCTACTACAAGGAGTCAAGCGAACAGGACGTCGCGGCCAACTGGACGGTCGTCGGCGGTATTTCCGCCTCGGCGACAAACTATACGCTCGTCGACCTCTTTGGCGCGACGCAGTACGACTTCAAACTCGTCGCGACGGGCGACGAAACGCGCTACGTCAATTCCGATCAGAGTTTTCCCGTTTCCGTCTTCGTCAAGGAAAAGCTCGAGCCCGCCCCGACGATTACCGTGACGCCGAGCGTCAACTCCGCGACGGTTGGCTGGACCGCCGTTCAGAACGCGGACGGCTACAGAATTTTCTACAAGAAAGCGAACGATCCCGATATCGAATCCAATTGGACGGTCGTCAATCTTACGGGGCAGCAAACAAGCGCCGCGATCAACGGTCTCGACGGCGCGACGGATTACGACTTCAAAGTCGTTGCAAGGGGCGACGGAACGCGCTTCGTCAACTCCGACGCCAGCGACGTCGCAACCGCGAAGATTCAAGAACAGCTCGCGCCCGTCCCGACGATTACCGTCGTCACGGACGTCAATTCCGCGACGGTAACTTGGAGCGCCATCCAAAACGCGTCGAGCTACGCGCTCTCCTATAAGAAGACGAGCGATCCTGACGTCGCCGCCAGCTGGACGGTCGTCGACAATATCCCCGCGTCGGACGCGAGCTATACGGTCGACGGTCTCGTCGGCGCGACGCAGTATGATTTCAAACTCGTCGCCGTTGGCGACGGAGCGTACTATGTCGACTCCGCCGCGAGCGTCGTCGCGTCCGCAGTCGTCAAGGAACAGCTCGAAACGCCGACGATTACCGTCGATTTGACCGTCGTCAATTCGGCGACGGTCAGTTGGACCGCCGTCCAAAACGCGTCGAGCTACGCGCTTTCCTACAAGGCGACGAACGGATCGACTTGGACGGTCGTCGACGGTATTTCCCCCTCGGCGACGAGCGTTACGGTCAACGCTCTCGCCGGCGGTTCTCAGTACGACTTCAAACTCGTTGCGAAGGGCGACGGAACGTCTTACGTCGACTCCGACGTCAGCGTCGTCGTTAGCGGACGCGTCCCGAGAAAACTCAGCGCGCCGACGAACTTTGCGACGTCCGCCGATCTCGACTCCATCTCCGTCTCTTGGGACGCCGTCGAAGACGCCGTCGGATACGACGTCAGCTATGCGCTCGCCGGGACGAACAATTGGTCGGATTCGGAACGCGTCGACTCCGCGTTAAGCTGGACGAAGCGGCTTTCCTTTGGCGAGAACGGACCGTCCGGCGGAAAGACCTACGACGTTCGAATTGTCGCGATCGCGACTGGTTGCGACGTTAATTCCGACGCGGTCTCGACGTCCGTCGCGTCCCAGCAGCTCGCCGCGCCGACCGTCGCTACGAAAAACAAGACCGTCGACGTCGAGCACGAAATTTTCTCCGCGACGATCTCTTGGAATTCCGTCGATTACGCGACGGGTTATGCGATCGAGTACGCCCTCGGCGATTACGCCAGCGGCGAAGAGTTGGTTTGGACTTTCCCTGAATCGGCGACGGGAACGACTTGGTCTAGTTCGGATCTTCTGCCCAATACGCTCTACAGCTACCGTCTGAGGGCGACGGCGGGCGGTTATCATTCCGCTCCGACCATGGGTACGATCACGATTAACGTCATTCGGGTCCAGCTCGAAGCCCCGACGGTTACCGTGACGCCGACGGTCGAATCCGCGACGGTCGGCTGGGGCGCCATCCCCAAAGCGTCGGGCTACGCGCTCTACTACAAGAGGTCGGACGTTCTCGACGATCCTGTCAACTGGACGGTTGTCGACAATATCCCCGCGTCGGATACAAGCGTTACGGTCGCCAATCTCGACGGCACGGAGCAGTACGACTTCAAAGTCGTCGCCAAGGGCAATCAATATCTGTATCTTGATTCCGACCCGAGCGACGTCGCAACCGCGACGATCCAAGAACAGCTCGCGCCCGCCCCGACGATTGCCGTAGCGCCGAGCGTCAATTCCGCGACGGTAACTTGGAGCGCCATCCAAAACGCGTCGAGCTACGCGCTTTCCTACAAGAAGACGGACGACGCCGACAGTCCTGTCAACTGGACGGTTGTCGACAACATCTCCGCGTCGGACACGAGCTATACGGTCGACGGTCTCAACGGCGCGACGTCGTACG
>CAMZHY010000446.1 GCA_947307005.1 uncultured Planctomycetaceae bacterium | reverse complement strand
ATCAACCGTCGAAACTCCCATCGGAAAGCGACAACGTGACTCGCTGACGACATCCCGTCTGGAAAGAAACGGCGTCTTCGCAGAAAACGCGACCGCCTAGGACCTCGGCGAATCGCCATGCGCGAGAAAGCCCAACGCCCAGTCCTCGACCCGCTTGGCGTCCTGAAAAAAAGGGAGAAAACGCTAGTTCGCGCGCCGTCTCCGTCAGACCGTCGCCGTCGTCTTCGACTCCAAACTCAATCAGACGTCCGCCGTTTTTGTCCTCGCAGAGACGCGCAAAATAGAGAACTCGTCCGCGAGTCGTTAAAACAAACTCATCTTCTCGACGACGTTGTAACGTCTTAAAGCGCAACGCGTCTAGCGCATTGCGTCCGAAAGCGTCGAGGATCGTCGAAAGCATCGCCTCGTCGCTCTCGAACGCGACGCCTTCCAGCGAGGACTCGCCTTCTATCCGACATTCGACGTCCAATCCTTCAAGCCGCTTTTTCTCACGCGACGTCCAAGAAGAAAAGAAAGCGTCCGCATAAATCAAACGACGTTCCGGCTTTGGAGGACGCGAAAACGCTCTTATCGACGTTATCATTTCATAGGCGCGAACAGTCTGGTCAATAATCGCCGCGAGAGAACGACGCTTATCGACGTTCTCTTCCTCCTGAAGCAGCGTCTGGGCAAGTCCGCGAATAACCGCCAGTGGATTATTCAATTCATGTCCAACGCCGGCGGCAAATTCGGCCATCGCGTCAAGAAAACGCTTCTCAATATCGGCGTCGACGCCCCAAGCGGTCTTCTCTGTAGACGTCAATTTTTCCAACTTTCTCTTTCAACGCCAAACATGGACGATAAACACGCTTGTCAAAAACTACAATCGAGACTCGAAAGAACAGAAAACGCGCGGTTTACGTGAACCGCGCGTTTGTCAAATTGACAAGCAATTTATTCTTCTCAGTATCTCGATCCGCCGTAGTTCGCTTCTATTTCAAGAAGACGACAGACGTGTTCGATGAGTTTATCGGTGTCAAAAGGCTTCGGTAAAAACTCGTTCGCCCCCGCCTTAATCAACTCGTCGATCTTGTCCTCCTCAACCTCGCCGGAAACGCAAATGATCTTCACCGCTTCCAGCGACTTATCATTGCGGACGAAAACGCAAACGTCGCGCCCATTAATATCGGGAAGCATAACGTCGAGGATAATCAGGTCGGGACGGTACTCGCGAACCAGCATTCCTGCAAGGAATCCGTTGTTTGCGGTCTTCGTTTCAAACCGTCCGTCCGCATCGAAAACCTTGACGAGAAGATCGACCAAATCGGGATTGTCGTCGACAATAAGAATCTTCCGCTTACTGCTTTCAAGCGCGTCGGTGGGAATATTGTTTTCTCTCATGAACGCGAGAAGGCAATCGCGAGGAATACGTCGAAAACGGCTTCCGGGAACGTGAAATCCCTTGAGAGCGCCAGAGTCAAAACAGCGAATAATCGTCTGTTGGCTGACCTTGCAAATCTTTGCCGCTTCTCCCGTCGTAAACACTGTTTTAAACGCCATTTATCAACTCCATTCCGATCTGGATAAATCGCTCTGCCGTCTCCGACAGGCTGGTTGTCTACAATGCGGATTCGCCGTGTCTGCCCAATGCCAAGACGACGTCGAACGCGACTCCGTAACGACAGAAAACGGGGTAACCCGTCGGCTCCAATAAACGCAACGCGAAAACGCCAAAACCACGCTAACCGTTACGACCGTTAAAGCCTTCCTGTCTTTCCTGTTTTACTGAATAGTTAAATTATAACGATTTTAACGGCGTAGTCAATATCATTCACATTTTCTTAACTTCTATAAAGACAATGACTTGTCGTTTTAAAAAAAATTAAGCCTCAAAAAATGTAAAAATGGACCAATCAGGAAAAGGAAAAAGCCGAGACGATTTTGGCCCTATCTCTTAAATTACGCAAATAATCTTTCATTATTCTACGTCTCTGACGAAATACGACGATTCAACGCATTCGCAATCATCTTCCTGAAACTCCGATGCGATTTATTCTATAGAATCGACTCTTTCTTGCCAGTCCTTCATATTTTATTTCTGGCTATTTTGAAAAAAGAGGAAATATAAACCGGTAAGGATATTTTTTAAGGGACGTAGCTTCCCTAGACAAGACGTTCCGGGAAGATTGTCTTTTCTGAGAAACGAGTTATTATTATTAACATTATGTAATTATTATTCAAATTAATTTGTTTCGAGTTATTATTATTATCATTGGGAATGCGTCCGCTTGAAAGCGGCGTTTGCCGATAGATTCGCCAGTCGTCCGTTCGACGGGCGGTTTCGCGCACAATTAGGATAATCAGATATGACGTTTCGCAAAAACCTCGTCGTCGCCCAAAGCGGCGGTCCGACATGCGTTATCAACAGTACTCTTCGCGGCGTCGTCGACGCGGCGCGAGAATTTGACGCTATTGGAACCGTCTATGGGGCTTGTCACGGAATTGAAGGAGTGTTAAAAGAGGAGCTTCTTAACCTCTCCGTCCAGCCGGAAGAAGAAATCGCGCTCCTTCGATACACGCCTGTCGCAGGATCGATTGGAACGTGTCGCTACAAACTCAAGTCCTGGCAGAATGAAGATTTTGAGCGCGTTGTTGAAGTCTTCAAGGCTCATAACGTCGGGTATTTCATTTATAACGGCGGCAACGACTCAATGGACACCGCGAATAAAATCGCGAAACTCGCGGCGGAGCGCGGACTCGAACTCCAAGCGGTCGGCGCTCCGAAAACGATCGATAACGACGTAGGAGACGCCGAGTTTAAGCTCATCGACCACACTCCCGGCTACGCGTCGACCGCCAAATACTGGACACATATGGTTCAGTACGCAAACGAAGAAAACAAAGGATCCTGCCCCGCCGATCCTGTTCTAGTTCTTCAAGCGATGGGACGCAAAATTGGCTTCATCCCTGCGGCGGCGCGAATGGCCGATCCTAAGCGTGAAAATCCGATCCTCATTTATCTCGCGGAGTCCCCTTGTTCTCTCGAACAGCTTGCGGAGCAGGTCAACGACGCGCTCAAACAGGAGGGACGTTGCGTCGTCGTCGTCAGCGAAGGCTTTAACGTCGGCGACCTCGGCTTTGTCAAAGATTCTTTTGGCCATGCAAATTTCGGCGCGAGCAAAATCACGGTCGCGCAGACCGTCGTCAACTATCTTAACTCCGTCGGTCTGGCGACTCGCGGCGCGGCGCGCTGCAACGTCCCCGGCACCGACCAGCGTCATTCGATGGGATACGCCTCAACCGTCGATCTTGACGAGGCGTATCGCCTCGGTCAAAAGGCGGCGGAACTCGCCGCGACGGACCAGGGCGGCTATATGTCCACAATCCTGCGCGAACCGGGAATCATCTATAACGTCCGCTATGACAAAGTCCCTCTTG
>CAMZHY010000445.1 GCA_947307005.1 uncultured Planctomycetaceae bacterium | reverse complement strand
CGCGGCGATCGCGAACGGGTTTGACTATATCGGCGTCGAGTCCTCTCCGCTTTTCGTCGCGGCGAGTCGGAAACGACTCAGAGAAGAAGCTGATCGCGTTCGTTTTCTCGCTCCATTGAATGTCGACGAAGACGAAGAACCGAAACCGGAACCTCTAACATTATTCTAGTCCAATGACTCAGGAACTATTAGATCGCGCGCGCGAATTGTACGACTCAGGGCTCAACGTCTTACCGGCGGATCGCGCGAAGAAACGACCGCTCGGTACCTGGAAACAGTGGACGAAGGCTCGCCCAAAGTTTGACGAAGTCTTTCGACCTGGGTTGAAGTTCGACGCGATCTGCGTCGTCTGCGGCGCGCTCGAGATCATCGACTTCGATCAGGCGGGACTCAAATTTCAAGAGTTCGCGAACTTCCTCGGGAACAATCTCGACGGCTTTCCCGTCGAGCGAACTCAGAGTGGCGGAAAACATCTAGGGTTTCGTTCTGACGACTGCGGACGGAACCAGAAACTCGCAAGCAACGCGCAAGGCGTCACGATAGAAACGCGCGGCGAGGGAGGAATCTGTTTGATCGCGCCGTCGAGCGGCTACGAGCTCGAACGCGGCGACTGGTCGAACGTTCCGACGCTCAGCAAGAAAGAGCGGGATTTTATACTCTACGCGGCTCGAAGATTGAACGAAATCGAGGATAAAACGGCGAATTTTGACAAAAACAGTCAAAAAACGACGGAATATTATCAAAATAACGCTTCAAAACGTGATTTTTTCACGTTTCAAGGTGAAAGCGCCTCGGACTACTATCGAAGAACGGAGGCGGGAAAGGACGCGCTCCAGAGACACGGCTGGGAGTATCTTCGCGACGATCTGAAGTGGGAACAATGGAAACGGCCCGGTCAACCGATTGCGGATAAACCGGGCGCCTCATGGAGCAAAGAGGACGGGTTCTTTCACGTCTTTTCCAGCAACGCGGCGCCGTTCGAGCCGGGAAAATCATATTCTCATCTTCAAGTCGTCGCGCTTCTCGATTATGGCGGAGACGTCTCCGCAGCGTCGAAGGCGGTCCCCCGGTCGATCATGCGACCGGCGAAGAACGCGATCGTCGAGCTCGTCGATCCGTTCGAACTCGACGACGACGCGGAGCTCGTCGCGCCGGTTCCTCCGACTGAGAAACGAATCGCTCCGCGATCAATTCCTTTCCCGTCAGAGCTCTTCAACGTTGGCGGACTTCTAGGCGAGATACAAGACATGATGAATGCGCTCGCGATTCGACCGCAGCCGGAGGGGGCGTTCCTGGGCGCGCTCGCTTGCGTCTCGTATTTGAGCGGTCGCTCGATCGCGCTCAATTACAACGGCACGCTCGTTACTCCGAATCTCTACGCGCTTTTTCTGGCTCCAACGGGTATGGGCAAAGAGGCGATCCGGCGCGTCGCTTCGGAGATCGCGAGGACCTACGCTCCGAAGGAGCCCGCTCCGGAAAGCTTCGCGTCCGTTCAGGCTCTTCAGAATTTCGTCGCGCGCGTCCGAAAAATTTTCTGGCTTCACGACGAATTCGGACGCGACCTCGCGGTCATGAACGGCGAAAAAAACAACGCGAACGTTTCGAGCGTGATCACGGAGTCGCTCAAGCTCTACTCGAACGCCTCGAATCAAGGATACCTGCCGAAGCTCGTCTCACAGGAGGCGAAGGGCTCGAAGAAGGTCGCTCCGGTTGATCGTCCGAGTTTGACGATCTTCGCGACGGGCAACCCGGCGGAATACTACGAGGCGACATCGGAGACGCTTCTCAAAAACGGATACGTCGCGAGATTCACGACGGTTCTCGGTCGAAAATATTCAGAGAAAAAAGCGCTTTCGTTCGAAGAGGCGACGAGCGTCGCGCCGTTCTCGCTTTCGCCGCGCTTCCAGGGCCGGATCGCCGCCTGGCGCGATATGGAGAATAATCAGGCGGACGAGAAGCCGGTTTTTATTCCGTTCACGCGAGCCGCGTTCGAGGTCGTTCGCGACTTCGACGTTGCGATCGAGAAACAGATAAGACTCGAGTCGGAGACCGGCGAGACCTCCGCCGGCGCGCGCGCGCGCTATTTCGAGAAGGTCTGGAAATACGCTCTATTATTCGCGGCTTCTCAATATGGCGCGGGCAATCTGGAAATGGTAGTCGACGAGGATTGCGCGAGGTTCGCGACCCTTCTCGTCGACTACGAAAGCCGCGTTTTTTCCGCGACTGCGGACCGGTTCGCGGCGAACGCGGAGACGCGCTTCGCGCTCGACGTTCGAGAATGGGCGGCCGCGCTCGGAGGCTCCTTCACGAAAACGGAATTTACCCGCAAATTTCAGCGACATAACCCGCGCGAGCGAAACGACGTCCTCGAGACGCTTCTCGAAGCGGATTATCTGCGACAAGACGAGAAAGCTCGGAGATTCTACCTACAATGACAGACGACCCGATCGTTATCAACATAGATATGATGCCTATCTCGACTAACCGAATATGGCTCCAAAATTATCGGACAAAACGAACCTATTTAAATCCAGCTTACAAGCTTTTCCGCCAATACGCCGCTATAAGAATTGGCAGAATGAGGATGCCTGACGATTGGCCGTTCTGTTTCGTCCGAATTATCGTACATCCTAAAAGGCGGATTGGAGACGCGGATAATTATAGTAAGGGGGTCCTCGACTCGCTTACTCACGCGGGATTCTGGAAAGACGACAAGGTCGTCGCGAAAGTCGAGAGCGGCTTCGGCTCTCCTTGTTCTAGTTCCTGGGTTCAGATTATCATCGAACGTCGCGAGACAAAATTCACGGATCAAGGCTAATTCAAATGATAGACGACGCGAGCCTCTTCGATTTTTCCCGGTCTTGCGCGGCGTCTTACTGTCGACGCTTTGGCGCGTCAGATCTGGACGACGCGACTCAAGAGGCGTCGCTCTATCTCTTACAAATTCGCGACAAATGGAACAAGCCCCGGAACTATCTCCGAAAGCGCGTCGTCTTTGCGCTGGTTCGAAAATATCAAAATGAAAAAGGACTTCGTCGAAAGAATAGAATCAGGCGGATCGACCTCGACGTTTTTCTGATCGCGGAAAAAATCAAAGACAAGACTCAGTCGGAGGACGCGCGACGAGCGGTCGACGAAGCGATCCGAAACGCCGGGCTCGAGTACGCTCGCGAGGCGATCGAGCTCTTGATCGATGGATGGACGCGGAAAGAGGTCCGGCGTCGTTTCGGGATCAAGTTCCGAGAGGTCTCTGATATTTGGAAAAGCTTTCTCCACGAATTCCACAAGCTCTACGATTTAAACGACTCTGACAAGGACTACCCGCTCTTTAAATTCCAGGGAGGACGAAATAATGGCTCTGATCAATCGAATTGAACAGGCTCGGAGAAACGGCGACGAGCTTCTCACGTTCGACGAAGCTCTCCGTTTTTTCCGCGTCT
>CAMZHY010000444.1 GCA_947307005.1 uncultured Planctomycetaceae bacterium | reverse complement strand
AAACTTCTCGCCCTCGTTGCGATATTTAAGCTCGGCGTCCCAGTCGCGAATCCGCTGATATTCGGCGTCGTTCTTCGTCGCCGCCATTTTCTTTTCAAAGCGGCCTTTGCTCGCGGTAAAAGCGCGGATATCTTCGCGATTCTCGAGAACGTATTCGCGAAGAGAAAGAACGTACTGGTCGAGAATCGCCTTCGCTTGCGCGCGCTGTTCCGCGTTCTCTTCGCTGCCGAGCCCGTACTTCGCGCGGAAATCGCGATAGTAGTTGAACCATTCCTTCTCGATCACGGGGAACGTCCAGCCAATGCGGTCCGATTTTTTGACGGCTCTCACGCCGTCGTCGCCAACCGTTCCGCGATAGACTTCCGCCATCTGAAGGCGATCTTCGCCGCCGAGGTCTGGGAGGAAGAAGTAGTAGAATTCCTTCACGGGCCCCTTCGCCATGCCGAGGAAACCTTTAGAAGAAAATCCGTTCGCAGGATCGGTCTTCCAGATTCCTTCGTAAAGGAAGTGCCACCCCACTCCGATTCGTAACACGACGATCAGAGCGATCACGACGGCCGCGCAGCAGCCACACTTTTTTGTCTTACCCAAGAGACGCCTCCTCTCGACCTTCTCGCAAACGCGACGCGGCGCTTGGCGGGTCGGCCTGGCAATGCTGTTGATTATTATAATTTCAGGTAAGTCGTCGGTTCGACGAAAAGAAGACTCGTCTCAAACGTCGCCTTCATTCGGAACAACACGCGCGTTCGCGATCTTGATCAAATTTTCGACCTCGAACGCGCCCGGAAACTCGCCGTATATTCAGAGCATTCGTCAAGCGCTCTGCCTTTTATCTAGGCGAATAATCCCTCTTATTTTAGCGCCGTTGCGTTAAAAAGCAAATCAGAAACGGAAAAAACCATTAAAAATCCTTCCCGTCTTTCTTATCTTAACACATTTCCAAGGAACATCTATAATAATCGATACAATCGTCAATATAATTCCTCGACGCGCGCCTCGCGAGTCGAGGCGAGGATTGAGTTCAAGGTCTATTTCGGGGACTTGAAACGCCTTCGCGCCCGTTTATAATAGCGTCGAAACGACAACGTCGAATCGCCGTAAAGAGACCTTCTTCATCTTGCGCGGCGCTCGCTTCCTATCAGCGACTATCGATTTCGGAAAGAATTCCAACTTTTAAGAGGACGCCGACTCCCTATGCTGCAAACTGACGAAATTCTCTCGACCGTTCGAATGCTTCACGCGGAACATTTAGACGTCCGCGCCGTCACGCTCGCGCTCAATCTCAACGACTGCGCGACCCCCAACGTCGATCAGATGTGCAAAAAGGTCTATCATAAGATCGTCTCGCGCGCTCGAAACCTCGTCGACGTCTGCGACGAAGTCGGCGGAAAGTACGGCGTTCCGATTACGAACAAACGAATCGCGATTTCGCCCGCCGCGACGCTCCTCGCGGGGCACAACACGTCGGCGGCGCTCGCGCTCGCGCAGGCGCTCGACGAGGCGGGGCGATACTGTCGGGTCGATTTCGTCGGCGGGTTCTCCGCGCTCGTACAGAAGGGCGTCGCCGACGGCGCAAGGGCGCTGATCGACTCGCTCCCCGAGGTTTTGAATCAGACCAGCTGCGTCTGCGCGTCGGTCAACGCGGCGTCGCGCAAGGCGGGGATTAATATGGACGCGGTCAAGCGGCTGGGCGAAGTTATTCGCGAGATCGCGGACGCGGACGCCAAGAACAACGGGTTCGCCGCCGCGAAGCTCGTCGTCTTCGCCAATATTCCGGAGGACAACCCGTTCATGGCGGGCGCGTACATGGGCGCGGGGGAGCCGGAAGCGGCGATTAACATCGGCGTCTCGGGACCGGGCGTCGTGATGAGCGCGCTCCAGCGTCGAATCGCGAGCGCGAAGGAGTCGGGCAAGAAGCTGACGCTCTCTGATCTTTCGGAAGAAATCAAGATCGCGAGCTTCCGCGTCACGCGCATCGGCGAGCTGATCGGGCGCGAAGTCGCGGAGCGGCTGAACACGCAGTTCGGCGTCGTCGACCTTTCGCTCGCCCCGACCCCGGCTGTCGGCGACTCGATCGGCGAAATCCTCAAGACGCTCGGGCTCGCGCACGTCGGCGCGCCCGGCTCGACCGCCGCGATCGCGATGCTCAACGACGCCGTTAAGAAGGGCGGACTTTTTGCGTCCGGCTCCGTCGGCGGACTCAGCGGCGCGTTCATTCCCGTCTCGGAAGACTCGTGCCTCGCCGACGCCGCCGCGCAGGGGCACTTGACCCTCGAAAAACTCGAAGCGATGACCGCCGTCTGCTCCGTCGGGCTCGACATGATCCTCATCCCGGGCGACACGCCTCCGACGACAATCGCCGGCGTTATGGCGGACGAACTCGCGATCGGCGTCATCAACAACAAGACGACCGCGACCCGTCTCGTGCCGTGTCCCGGCAAGAAAGCGGGCGAGTTCGTCACTTACGGCGGGCTCTTCGGCGCCTCGCCCGTCATGCAGATTCGCAACGTCGGCGCAAGCGACGAGTTCGTCAACTTCGGAGGACGCATTCCCGCGCCGCTCCAGTCGCTGGGCAACTAACGCGCGGTTTCTGAGACGTCGCTACTGGAAACGCTCCCGTCGGTTCGCCGGTTTTTAAACGATCCGGCGACTGACAGGGCGCGTTTTTTTATCGCGGAATCGACATGTCAAGTCCTTCAGAAAACAACTCGCCGGAAAGAACGTCCGAGTCCGTCGTTCCCCCGCGACGTCCTCACGACTGGCGTTTTGATTTGATACGCGTTTTCGCGGCTTTTGGCGTCGTCGTCGCACATACGACAGGCTTCTTTCAAATTGCGCCGGAACCGACGGCTCTTGGCGCGCTCGCAGTCTTCGCGCACGATCTCGGACATTCGACCGTGCCGCTCTTCTTCTTGACCGCGGGCTCTTTCGCGCTCACTCGGATTCAGAACGTGGACGACGTTCCCCGCTTCTGGCGTAAACGCCTTAAGCGCGTGTGGATTCCGACGCTTTTTTGGAGCGCGTGCTACGTCGTTCTCTATCTGGCGTCGTATATAGCGAGCGGTCGGAGCGTGGACGCGGCGCGCGTTCTTCACGATTGGCTATGGATGGGCAAGCCGGGCGCCGGCTATCATCTCTGGTTTCTTTACGTCCTCTTTGCGGTGGAACTCTTCGCGCCTTGGGTTGTGCTCGCGCGGAAAAAGAGGCGGCGCAGAGTCGACGCCGGGCTCTTCGCGCTGTGGCTCGCATCCGGCGCTTACACAGTCTTGTCGATTATGTTTTGCGGCGACGACGGACGCGGACGCCTTTTCTTCGGCGTTCTTGCGGTCGGCTATCTCCCATGGTACTGTTGGGGCGAGCTTTCCGGAGTCAGAATCAGGCGCATGTCGACGTTCGCGCAGCGCCAACTTGGGAACGTCTCGATCTTTATCGCGGTCGTCGGAGTCTGCGCGATGGT
>CAMZHY010000443.1 GCA_947307005.1 uncultured Planctomycetaceae bacterium | reverse complement strand
CGATACAATCGGGACGGCAACGCGCCGGCGTTGCATCCGGGTATTCGCCTCATGGCGCGAGATAGCGCTTGAGCGCGCGCGGGCGCCCGCGACGTCGCGGGGGACGGTATTCGCCTCATGGGGCGGGATAACGCTTGAGCGCGAGATGGCGAAAACTCCAGGTCCGCGCTCGTTGGCGCGGACGTCTGGTTGGAATAAACTGAGCGATTCTCCTACGGCAAGCGACCCAAGGGGGAGCGAGAACCAAACCAAGCGCGCGGTAGCGCGAACCCGGATGCAACGCCGGCGCGTTGCCGGGGGCTTTTGTCAATTGCGGGGGCGTTGTACAATAACAGGAGAATGTTGCGAACTACTCGTAAAGAGGATTCCCGTATGATACCTTACCGACTGTACGAACAGTTAAGGAAACTTGCGATCGTCGTCGCTTGGCTCTATTTTTTCTTCATGGCTTACATGTTGTTCCAGCCTCAGCCGCCGACGGAATTCATCCCCGACGAGAGCTTTTCGATCATTCATTTTCTCGCGTTTTTTGCGCTCGGGACGCTTGTGGGCGCGGCTAAAGCGAGATGGTCTTGGCTTATCTGGTTCTCTCTTATGTTCGCGTGGGGCGCCGGATCGGAAATCCTTCAGCCTTACTTCGGGCGGTACTACGAATTTCAGGATATCGTTCAGGATATCCTCGGGTCCGCCGTCGGGTTCGGCGCCGCCAGCCTCGCGAAACGATATCTAATCGCGCCCCCCGAGAACGCGCGCGACGGCGCCGCCGCGATTCTTTTTCGTCCGCCGTTCTCCCTCAAGAGCGACGAGCCGCTCGATCTCGCGCGGCGTCAGATTCTCGTCGTTCGCCGTTCCGAAAACGTCGCCTGTCCCGGCGCGCTCTGTTTCCCCGGGGGCGGAATCGAGAAGGACGAACGCCCCGAAGACGCCGCGAAGCGCGAGTTTCAAGAGGAGGTCGGAATCGCGATCCGCGTCGGCGCGAAGATCGCCGAGATTAAAACGCCGGCCAACGCCGTCCTGCATCTTTTTGTCGCCGAGCCGGAAGAGCCGCTGGAACGCGACCCCGAGATTATATTTGACCCCTCCGAAGTCGTCGGCTACGAATGGCGAACGCTGACGGAACTCCTCGACGACCCCGATTTTCTTCCGAACAACCTCGAAGTCGTCCGCAAGATCGTCGCCGGCGAGATTTCAATTCCACGCTAATTTCTTAATTTGTCGATTGTTTGGGTTTTAACAAATGAGCGGGCGTTAGCGATAACGCCTGCTTTTTTTGTTATTGGGACTGTCGGTCGTTTGCCGCGCGAATATTTTGTTTTTTCTTAGAAAACACCCTGTTAAAATAATATTGACCGAATAGAATAAAGAAGATGATTGAGGTAGGCTTTTTTTGCGGATTATTCAGACGCGAAAGGCGCTTATTAAAGTCGATCATGGCGCTCCGCTCGCGCGCGGCCGTTTTAACGGTCGAGGCGGTTGGGGTTTGCGTATAATATTGAGAGGTTTGCAATGAAACGACAACGCTTTTTTACCGCGCTTCTTCTCGCGGGCGTCTTTTGCGGCGCCGCCTACGCGGATGAAGACGCGACCACTCCCATTCCGGACGCCAACGACTCCGCGCTCGTCGAGGAGCCGTCTCAGAGCGTCTCGATCGACCAGACCGTCGCGGCGGAACTCCAACCCTTCGACAAGGTCGTTCCCGAAGCGACTCGCCTTGGCGGTCCGATCACGACCTATCGCAAAAAGGACAATCTCTACTGGGAGATTTCTTCGGGCGACTACGGAACCGACTATATCTGCGTCGTTTCGATCGCGCGCGGACTCGGCACGGCGGATCTCTACGGGGGGCAGTCGATCGATTACGGCGACGACCTGATCTGGCGTTTCCGTAAGGTCGGCGAGCGCGTTCAGCTTGTTCGCCGCAACTATCGATACCGAGCCGACGGCGGTCCCGATTCGGAAGCGCTTCGCGTCGCCTTTCCCGACAGCGTCGTCTACAGCCTTCCGATCATCGCGAAGGGTCCCCAAGGGGGCGACGTCGTCGAAGTTAGCGGTCTTTTCATGGGCGGCTCCGTTTTTGCGTCGATTCCCATCTCCGGCTCGCTGAGAGAGTCTTGGTGGGAAAAGGTTAAGCCTCTCAAGGACAATATCGAACTCGAAGTCGCCTGCGCGTACAATTTGAGCGGAGCGCCCGACACGGTCGTCGACCGTCGCGGCGCGACGATCAACGTGCATTATTCGGTCAGCAAGCTCAAGGACGACGGGTACAAGCCTCGTCTCGCGGACGAGCGCATCGGATACTTCAACTCCGCCGTCCGCAACGTCAGCGATAAGATGAACGACGACAATTTCGTCCGTTATATCAATCGTTGGAACCTCCAGAAACTCGAGCCGGACGCCGAGATTTCGCTCCCGAAGAAGCCGATCGTCTACTGGCTCGACAAAGCGACGCCCTACGAATATCGCAAGACGCTCCGCGACGGTATTCTGGAATGGAATAAAGCGTTTGAAAAAGCGGGTTTCTACAACGCGATCGAAGTTCGTCAGCAGGAAGACAACGACGATTGGGATCCCGAAGACGTCAACTACAACACGATTCGATGGAGCTCCACGCAGACGGGCTTCTCGATCGGTCCGAGCCGCGTGAATCCGGAGACGGGTCAGATTTTGGACGCCGACGTCGTTCTTACGGTCGGATTCCTGAGCAGCTGGACGCGTTCGTTCGATCTTTACACGTCCGATCAGCTTTTGGACAAGTTTTCCGGTCGCCGCCCGCTCGGCGACGACAAGGCGCCGCGCTTCTTTGACGAAAGCTCGATGCGAAACGCTTACGAGGCGGACAAAGAATTGTTCTACGCGGAGCAGTTCGGACTAGCCAGCACGTTCTTCGACGTCATGGCGGTCGAGGCGGTCGACGCGCTTGATCTCGCCGTCGCCGACGAAGAGCCCGCCGCGCCGCAGGAGACGACTGCGACGGAAGACGAGAAAGTCGCCGCCGCGCGCGAAGTCGCGGATAAGGCCGCGGCCGCCGCCGAGAAAGCGTCGGAACTTGCGCAGCAGGCGGTCGCCGAACTTGACCGGGTTAAAGAACAACTCGCTCAGGCGAAGGACGCCGAAGAAAACGTCCGCAAGAGCCTCGAAGAGACTCACGCCTCGCTCGAGAAGAAGGCCAACGACGCGCAGGAAGTCGCGAACAACGCGAAGTCCGTCGCGGAGGACGCCGCGCGCCGCCTCGCCGAGGTCGAGAAGTTTGTCGAAGAATTGAAGGCCGAACGTAAAGCCGCCGAAGAGAAGAAACTCGCGGAGGACAAGGAAAAGGCCGACAAGGAAGCCGAAGAGAAGGCGAAGTCTGAGAAGAAGAAGGCCGCAGAAGAAGCCAAAGAGCGTCTCGCGAAGGAAAAGGAGAAGCTCATCGACCAAGGTCTTCGTCAGCTCGTGTGCCACGAGGTCGGCCACACCCTCG
>CAMZHY010000442.1 GCA_947307005.1 uncultured Planctomycetaceae bacterium | reverse complement strand
CAACGAGGAACTAGGTTTTGCAACGTCGTCGGAAGTTCGTTGTTTTCACGTTGAAAAACGCCGCGCCATTCGCCGTTGGAGTCCTTCCAAAGGGCGAGGTCGACGGGGTCGTCGCCGATCTCGTCGTCCGAGAGGGAGAAGGAAAAGTCTCCGACGCTTAGAGACTTCGTTTCGGAAACGACGACGGCGTCGAGTTCGCCTTGATCGTCAAATCGCGTCATGAAAACGCCGTTTGCGACAACGGAAATTTCCGGCGTGAAGACTCCGCGTTTGACTTCGACCTTTTCTCGGTCAAGGACGATTGGATCGCCAAAATCGTTTTCCGTTGAAGCAATCCAGAGGAGAGAGCCGTCCAGAAAACGCGAGAGGGCGGTTCTAGGCGGACGACATGAAACTTCCTCTTCGCCGCCGAATCGAAAGACGTCGCGAACCCACGGCGTCTGTTTGACGACGCCCGCGTTAGTCGCGATTTCAATCGCTCGCATGGCAAACGCTTCTTTTTCTTCGCGCGTCGCGCCCGCCGGAACGGGAATGAATTGCGTTTGGCAATCAGGCGTTTCGTCCGCTAGCTTTCGAAGAGCGTTCCATTCGTCTTTTTCCGCGTCGCCTTCTCCGTAGAGCAGGATCGCCTCGTATTTTTGATTTCCATAAGCCAAACGGGAGTCCTTAACGTTCCATTTAGGCGTTCCGTCGGGACGGGTGGAAAACGTCTCGTCGACGGGAATTAGATCGGCGGGACAGCCTTTTGAAGAGAGAAGGTCGCAAAGATCGACTCCGACCGCTAAGTATTCAGGACGCAACGGATTCGACGCTCCATACCTGCCGAAGACAACGGCGACTGGCGAGTCGATTTGAGAGTTGGAGACGAGGTTCAACATCCGGATTTTTTCTCGGATTTTATTAACGCCAGCGTCCCCAACGATGGGCAGGAGTCGGGAATCGCGCGGATTGGTCGGAGAGTTTTCGTCTCGAGGATAAATTGCGTGAATGTGGACGCGACCTCCGGACGCCGCCGACGTCCAGTGTTCTTCGACGTAAGGAGCCGTTTGTCTTGCGTAGAACATGTTAACCCAGAGGGAATCGCAACCTTTGGCCATTGAATTTCGGATGCAGAACGGGACGAATTCATCCGTTTGGGCGACGTCTCGAGGCGCCTTCCACCACATGATCCCATTTTTACGCATCTCTAAAATGTTGGGCCAAGGAAACCACGTGCAATGGACGCCGACGAAGGCGTCTTTCCCCCAAATCTCTTTGTTGAGCCTGTAGGACTGATTTTCAAAAGCGACGGCGCGGTCTGAACATAGCCTACGGTATCGATCGACGACAGCGACACGTTCTTGACCTCGTTCCTTTTGAGGTTGATAGGCGAGGAAAAGATCGTCGACGAGGTCGCGTCCGTCGAAGCGACGCGCGTATGCCTGCGCCATGCGTTCGGAGAACCAGAAGTCGTCGAGACGTTCGTCGCGATTAAAACAAGGCGGAAACCCCCATTCGTCCTTATATCCGCCAAGCGTCGGGACGTCGCGATACTGTTCGAAGACGCGCTTTTCCAAGTCTAGGGACTCGTCGGCGAAGAGATCGGGATAAGAGTATCGAAACGCGACGGCAACGGCGAGGTTCTTGGCGTTTTGGGGGAGTTCGCCCTTGTTAAAGGAAACCTCCAGCGTGTTGACGACGGCGTCGTCGACATTGTCGCCGGGCGTGTTATCGACGCGGCGCCGATTCATATCCCACCGCGCCATCGACGTTGCGTCTTGGATCGACGACGGATCGATTTCGCCTTGTTCGTCGCAGGAATAGGTCCAAGCTTTGACGACTCTTCCGCCGCGAACGTAATAGGGGGCCGATCCTGTGTAGTGATCGCTAAGAACGTCCGTTTTCAGGGTGAAAACGATATTTTGTTCATCTGATACGATTTCTTTACGGGCGAAAAGAAGTCGTTCTTGAGAAAGATCGGGGCAAGTCTTTTCAAAATCATATCGAGCGATTCGCAAGTCGAGGTCAAGGAGCGTCTTGACGCCGTATTTTTCCAAGGCGTATTCAGCGGCGCGTTTTGTCGCTGCGACGGCTTCTTGATTGTCGTCGAAGAATTTTTGCGAACGCAACGTAATTGAGAGGACGTCGAACGCGTTCGTCGGCGCAACGGCGTCAATCATGTTTTTATAATTCTCGCCCTCGATATTGAAGGACCAAAAGCACCCTATGTCGGGAAGAACGGGGCGTCCGTCAATAAACTCGGGAAGGCGTCCGGGCGCATTGGGAACAAGCGGGGGCGCTTCGATAGCGACGGCTGCTTCCGTTGCGAAGGTTACGAAGAGCAGCGACGCAAAAGAGAGAATCTCCAGCGTTGCCAACGCGGCGCGACGGTTTGATTGAACGATCTTCTTCATGTTGATATTCATATTTTTCTTGAATTGAGCGACAAACGCGCGTCGAAAAGGGGAGGGATCGTTGCGACCCGCCGTCCAACATTATACAAGGGGACGCGTTGCGACGCCAGAACGCGTAATTTTTTGTGAATTTTTTAATGCAAGTTGAGAAAAGAAACAAATCGCCCTTTACACGTCGACAAAAATATTTCAACATCTGCGGCGAGGAACGCGGGAATCGCCGCGCGATTCCTTAGTTTTGGGCGTTTGTAGTTTTAGGAAAAAACGCTTGCAGTTTCAGCGTTCCTTCATTTGAACGCGAAATCGGGTTGTGTAACGTCTTGCGACGTTTCAAGGAGAACTAAAGTGAAACATATTCGTCTGATCCTTTCGGCGCTTCTTTGCGCTTCCCTCTGCGTCGCGGTGGAAACCGCGCAGGCCCAGCAGACCGCTCCCGCGAACAACGGCGCGACCGCGCAGCGCGCCCCGCAGCGCAACCTCCTCGTCGGCGTCGTCGATCTTCGCGCCGTCTTGTCGAACCACCCGATCGTAGCCGACCAGATTCCCGCTCTGACTCAGAAACTTCAGATGGTTCAGATTGAATTCACGAAGGCTCAGCAAGAAGCGCAGGAACGTCTCAACAAGCTCCAGCAGGCGTATAAGGTCGGCACCCCTGAATACGACGAGCAGATGGGCGCGATCCGCAAGGAACTCAGCGACGCGCAGTTCAAGGCGGAAGACGCGCAGCAGAAGGTCGTGATGGAACGCACTCAGCTTTTGTTCCGCGCTTATAAAGATCTTCAGGCTGCGATTCAAGAGGTCGCTAAACAGAACGGCGTTCTTATCGTTCATTCAAAGGTGAAGATTACCGCCGATCCCGAAGCGAACGTTTCCGAAGAGTTTCTGACTCTTCAGGAAGCGGATCAAAACACGATCGTTTGGAACCGTCCTGAATGCGATATAACGGAACAGGTTAAGAACCAACTTGAGGCCGCCGTCGGCGCGCCGAAGAGCGCCGCTTCTGCGGCCGCCTCTTCGCCTCTTGCGAACCTTGGCGATCAGGCGATTAACGCGGCTCGTCCTCAGCAGCGTTCCG
>CAMZHY010000441.1 GCA_947307005.1 uncultured Planctomycetaceae bacterium | reverse complement strand
CATAGTTGCGAACGTCTGGGGCGTATTGCTCCTTGTTTTCTGATATTTTTCCGCTTCTTTCGTTTTTATTGTGGCGGATGACGACGTTGAAAGTTAAAATAGACAAAGAGACAGTCTTGACGACGTCTAGCGTCTTTCAGAGTTCCTTTGTGGTTTCGCTCTCGTCGAGAAAGGTCTTCCTGTAGGGTCGGGTTGTCAGTACTAGTAGTCGACAGGTAAGGTTTAGCATGAAGAACATCAGAACGCTTATAAAGATCGTATCTCTTTTGGTTGTTCTAACCGGCGTGCAAATCGCGCTCGGAGCGGACAACGGAAAGTATGCCGTTCTCAATTGTTGGGAGAAGGGAACTTACACTCTTCTCCAAGAATGCACGAACACATTGATTGTGACTGTTGGCAAGACCGAAGCTGAGCGCGACGAATCGCGTCTTCTGTTTAACTGGCAGATTGAAGCTTCTCCAGAAGGGGGCGACGGCGTTCAAAAATTTAAGATGAAGTTGCTTCGCGTGATGATGAGAATGCGCGTCAACGGCAGGGAGGTGATCTATTTTGACAGTTCCAACGGCAGAGCAAAAGTCGAATCGCTTAACACTGTTTTTCGGAATATGAAAGAGACGTCGGTTACTGTCGTTTTCAAGGATGGAAATCCTACGGAAATTCTCGGATGCGACGATTTTTGGAAAGGCGTGTCCGAACCGACTGAGCAAGAGGAGAAAGTTTTGCTCTCGAACCTTCGAAGTCTTGCCTCAGCAGACAATATTAAGCAGTCCTTTGAAACGCTCGTTTATCTTGACTCTTCTGAGGAAGTCGCTGTGGGAGATAAATGGAAGAACAGTACGACGATTGCAATTCCCTCAATCGGCGACAAGACTTTGGAGTGGAATTGTTCCTTAGATAGCGTCGACGACTCGAAAGAGGCGGCTTTGGCAAACGTCAGCGGCAAGGGCAGACTTGACTTTGAAATTACGGAACCGGTAAAGGGCAAAGGGCGCGTTGAAATTGAAAACACCGTGACATACAATACCCGTTACTATTTTCCAACAATGGTTGATTCCAAGGTTTATGTTGTGCATAAATCGGAAGAAGACGCGGGTTCTGGCGAAGAGGTCAGAACGAGCGTCGGTTTCTCAAAAAATAAAATAACGGTTGTGAAACATTGAAAAAGCGGTATACTGTTCACTGTTGATTGACGTCATTTTTTAGGGCGTCTCGGACGTAAGTACCCCAACAATTTGACATTTCATTGCGCGCGTCTTTTCATTTGACGCGCGCCTTTATTTTTTATGAGAGATTGAGGAAGGAACGAATTGCCATGAACGACTCTCTTCCGATGACGAGAGAAGCTTATAATCGTTTAATGGATGAAATCGAACGTTTGGAAAAGGAAGAACTGCCTCCGATCCTTGAACGTATCGCCAATGCGCGCGCGGAGGGCGACCTTTCCGAAAATGCCGAATATCACGGGGCACGTGAAAATCAAGGGCTCCTGATGGCGAAGATCAACGAACTCAAAGGGCGAGCGGCTCGAGCTGAAATCATCGACGCTTCGATGGTCAACCGCAACGAAATTCATTTCGGCGCGAAGATTGTGGTTAAGCGTTTGCGCGACAATAAGACGATTAACTATCAACTTGTCGGCGCAGGCGACGATGACTTTCCCAATGGTAAGATTCCATGTTCTTGCCCGCTTGGCAAGGGGTTTATGGGAAAAAAGCTTGGCGAAATAGCTGAGATCAAGCTCCCTCGCGGTCTTGAAAAGTTCGAGATTCTTGAGATTAAATACGACGATTGAGAGGTTGGTTTTTCTCCCTTAGGTTCTTAGGAAAATGAGTGGACGACCCGCGAGTTTTACGGCGGGTCGTCCACTCGTATGATTATTTAGACGTTGAAGAATGTCAGCGTCACTGAGGGATCAGACGTCCCAGCCAGGTCGGCAGTACTGGCGGAAGTACTTGTCGGCTTCGGGACAGTTTGTCGCCTTCATGTTTTCCGCATCGTATTCGAGTTTCTGACCGCAGCGATACGAGAAGCATCCGAGGAGAACCGATTCAGCAATTTTTCCCGAGTATTCAAACCGGCACGTTGTTGAACCTTCCTCGCACCCCTTACCCTTTTTGATTGCGTCTATCCATTCCGCATGATGACCAAGAGACGAGGGGATAGTTTGTTTCGGAGGTTCAAAGCCCTCGAATTTTTCCTTGGGCAAGAGCGCGTGTTCATAGTAAGTCGAGAAAAGGATTCCGTCTGAACCGAAAAACAGCACGCCTGCTCCAAATTTCTCCAATCCAAGATCTTTAAGAACTTCTGGGCGCGCCTCGCCGTCTTGCCAGACGAGCGATAGAGGTTTGTCGCCATCGATTCCCTTAAAGGAGTACGTAGCGGTAAGATCCCATCCGCAGAGTTCTTCGTCGGCGGGGCGAAGCGCGGTCGTTTCGACTGAAGTTGGATACGTCTTGTCAAGTCCGAGAGCCCAATATGGCAAGTCAAAATAATGACACCCCATATCGCCCATCGCCCCGTTGCCGAATTCCCAATATTTTCGCCAAGAGCCAGGGATAAGACGGGGGTCATAATCGCGTTCTTTAGCGGGACCGAGCCATACGTCCCAATTGATATTCTTTGGACAAGGCGTTTGTTCAGTTGGTTTGGGTTCGCCGATGTATCGATTGGAGCACCAAATGTTTACGGATTCGACTCTGCCGATAGCGCCACTCTGGATGAGTTCAACGACACGTCGATAGTTGTCGCCGGCGTGAATTTGAGTTCCCATTTGCGTGACAAGGTTCTTTTCACGCGCTATTTGACGCATTTTGCGAATTTGGTAAAGATCGTGACCAAGCGGCTTCTCGGAGTAGCAATGAAGTCCAAGTTTCATTCCGGCGACGGCAACGGAAGCGTGAGTATGATCGGGCGTCGCAACGACGATGGCGTCGAGTTTGTCGCCCATCTTGTCAAGCATCTCGCGGAAGTCAGTGAAGAGTTCCGCATGGGGACGGCTTCCTTTGACATTGTCGAGATAGTCTTGGTTTGCGTCGCAAAGGGCGATTTGATTCTCGCTTGCGCAACCATTAAGGCTAAACGCGCCCTGACGCGCGATTCCAACGTGCGCGATATTGAGTTTTTCGAGAGTCTTTGCGTCGTCCGCAAACATCGGAGAAGGAAAACTGTGATAGGCTAGAACTCCAGCCCCAATTCCTGAAATCGTCTTTTTGACGAAATTTCTTCGAGAAAGATTCATTTTATTCCCTTGCGCGTAAACCATTGTAGTTTATAGATTTTGCGTCAATCACGAAGTCATGACGCGCCTGACGTGAACGAAGACGAATTTTATCAATTGCGCGTTCTTTTTTCAACTCCTTGATGAGGATAAGATCAAATACTGTTTCAGTCGTTCTGTTCCCGTTGAACGATAACGCGTAAAAACATGACGCAAAGGCTCAAAATCAGATGCTTTTGGAACATGAATGGTCGTAACGAACTGC
>CAMZHY010000440.1 GCA_947307005.1 uncultured Planctomycetaceae bacterium | reverse complement strand
AGACGCCCCGCCGAAGGCGGGTTTTATCTCGCGTATATTCCCCGCCGTTGTGCGTAGCGCGCCGTCGCGGCTCGCGCCCGTTGGGACGCGAGCAGTCGCTAATAATTCAGACGTTTGTCTTCCCCCGTCGGAAGGCGGGTTTTATCTCGCGTATATTCCCCGCCGTTATGCGTCGCGCGCCGTCGCGGGCGTGGGGGGTGGTAGAAACGGGCGTTTCTTCTAAAATAATGAGGAATGATTTTGTCCCCGCGTCGCGACGCGGCGGACTTCGGACTGTTTTATTGAGGACATCGACGGTGTATCGAACGAAAACTTGCGGCGAGCTGCGCCGCGCTAACGTAGGCGAGACCGTGACGTTGTGCGGGTGGGTCGACTCCGCGCGCGACCATAGCGGCGTTTTCTTTATCAACCTTCGCGACCGTTACGGCAAGACGCAAACCGTCTTCGACGCGGCCGCCGACCCCGAGCTTTTTAATCTCGTCAAGACGCTCCACAACGAAGACGTCGCCCAAATTACCGGCGAGGTCATGGCGCGCCCCGAAGGGCTGACGAACCCCGAGATGGCGACGGGCGAAATCGAGGTCCGCGCGACGAAACTCGTCGTTCTCAATCGCTCCGAGCCGGTCCCGTTCCTCCCCTCCGCGCCGGAAATCCCCTCCGAAGAGGCGCGCCTCAAGTATCGCTACATCGACCTCCGTCGCCCCGAGATGCAACGCGTCCTCACGCTCCGACACCGCATTACGAAGACGCTCCGCGATTACTTCGACGAAAACGGGTTCCTCGAAGTCGAGACCCCGATCCTCGGCAAGAGCACCCCGGAAGGCGCCCGCGACTATCTCGTTCCGAGCCGCATCACGCAAGGGGCGTTCTACGCGCTTCCGCAGTCTCCGCAGCTCTATAAACAGCTCCTCATGATCGCGGGCTACGACCGCTACGTTCAGGTCGCGCGGTGCTTCCGCGACGAAGACCTTCGCGCCGACCGTCAGCCGGAGTTCACCCAGCTCGACCTCGAGATGTCGTTCGTCGAGATGGAAGACGTGATCGACCTCGTCAGCAAGCTCGTTCAGCGTCTCATGAAAGAGATCAAGGGCGTCGATATTCCTCTTCCGCTCCCGCGCATTACCTACGACGAAGCGATGGAACGTTTCGGGCACGACGCGCCCGACCTTCGCTTCGGCATGGAGCTTAAAGACGTGACGGAAATCGCGAAGACGGTCGATTTCAAGGTCTTCCGTTCCGTCGCGGAATCGGGCGGACGCGTTCGCGGCATTAACGTCAAGAACGCCGCCGACAAGTATTCGCGCAAAGATATCGACAATCTGACGTCGTGGACCGCCGAGCAGTTCGGCGCGAAGGGAATCGTCTGGTTCAAGGTCGACGCGGAAGGGAAACTCGGCGGCTCGAGCGCGAAGAACTTCTCTCCCGAGGCGCTCGAAGCGATCGGGCAAATTCTCGACGCGCAGCCGAACGACATGCTCCTCTTCTCGTGCGGCGACTTCAACCTGACGTGCCGCGTCCTCAACGGACTGCGCCGTCGGCTCGCCGCCGAACTCAAACTGTACGATCCCGACGAGATGAACTTCTGCTGGGTCGTCAAGTTCCCGATGTTCCACTGGGACGAAGAGGAAAACCGCTGGGTCGCGGAACACCATCCGTTCACGGCGCCCCTCGTGGAGGACCTTCCGAAGCTCGACGGGGACGACGCGGCGATCAGCTCGATTCGCGCGCAGGCGTACGACCTCGTTTTGAACGGGTTCGAAGCGGGCGGCGGCACGATCCGTATCCACGACCCCGAGATTCAGAACAAGGTCTTCGGACTCCTCGGGATGACGCGGGAGCAGGCGAAGGAGCAGTTCGGATTCCTCGTCGACGCGTTGCAGTACGGGGCGCCGCCGCACGGCGGACTCGCGCTGGGGCTCGACCGGGTCGTCATGCTCTTCGCGGGCGTCGACAATATCCGCGACTGCATCGCGTTCCCGAAGACGACGAAAGCGAGCGACCTGATGACGGGCGCGCCCGCTGAAGTCGCGCAGAAGCAACTCGACGAACTCGCGATTAAGTCGACCGTCGAGAAGAAGGAAGAGAACTGACGCGTCAACCCCCGAAAGGAGCGCAAACAATGACGGAATACGATATGGTTCAGGAAGCGGTCGCGGCGATTCGCGCGCGCTGGGATAAGAAGGCGGACGTCGGAATCGTGCTCGGCACCGGACTCGGCGGGCTGGCGAAGCACATCGTCGCGGAGCAGGTTATTCCTTACGAGGAACTTCCGCACTTCGCGCGCTCGACCGTCGAGACGCACGCCGGTCGTCTCATTCTTGGGACGCTCGAAGGCAAGGCGGTCGTCGCGATGCAGGGGCGGTTCCACTATTACGAAGGGTTCTCCCCGAAGCAGATCACGTTTCCGATTCGCGTCATGAAGGCGCTCGGCGCGGAGACGCTCGTCGTCTCCAACGCGTGCGGCGGTTTGAATCCGCAGTTCAAGGCGGGCGACGTCATGCTCATCGAGGATCATATCAACCTCCTCGGGATCAATCCTCTGATCGGTCCGAACGACGAGCGGCTCGGCCCTCGGTTCCCCGACATGATCGAACCGTACTCTCACGCGCTGATCGAAAAGGCGCGTCAGGTTGCGCTTGAGAACGGAGTCGAAGTCCAGCGCGGCGTTTACGTCGCGGTCGCGGGTCCGAATCTCGAGACGCGCGCCGAATATCGGTTCCTGCGCGGAATCGGCGCCGACGCGGTCGGAATGTCGACCGTTCCGGAAGTGATCGTCGCGGTTCATTCGGGAATGAAGGTTCTCGGAATCTCGATCATCACGGACATGGGGCTGGCGGACGCGCTCGAGCCCGCAAATATCGAGCGTATTATCAACAACGCGATGAACGCGGAGCCGAAGATGATCGCGATTATTCGCGGCGTTCTCGGGAGTCTCTAAGTTCCGCCGTTTCTCCCTTCCGCAGCGCGTCGTCCTCCTTTGAACGCGTGCGACGGGGTTTTGAGCCAGACACGTTGAAAAGGAAGTAAAGAATGACGTCGTATTCCTTTGTTATACGAGCCCTTCGGAGCGCCGTCTTTGCCGTTGTTCTGGCGACGTGCGTCGTCGGATTGACTGAAGAGTCCGTTCAGAGTTCCGCCGTTTCGGCGTCGCAGAGCGAACTGAGCGAATACGATATGATTCAGGAGGCGGTCGCCGTAATCCGCTCGCGCTGGGATAAGAAGCCCGACGTTGGGATCGTCCTCGGCTCCGGGCTTGGCGCGCTCGTCGAAAAGATCGACGCGGACGTCGCGATCCCTTACGAGGAGATTCCGCACTTTGCGCGCTCCACCGTCGAATCCCACGCCGGAAAGCTGATTCTCGGAACGCTCGAAGGGAAGACGGTCGTCGCGATGCAGGGACGTTTCCACTATTACGAGGGCTTTACTCCCAAGCAGATTACGTTTCCAATCCGCGTTATGAAAGCGCTCGGCGTCGAGACGCT
>CAMZHY010000439.1 GCA_947307005.1 uncultured Planctomycetaceae bacterium | reverse complement strand
TCGTCCTGATGAGCGCAAGCACGAACGAACAATTGACCCTTCGCGAAGGGCTGTTCCAGAATTCGCCGTTGACCCCGGCGATTCGCGCGAACGACGCCTCGGATATTTGGCTTGCGGGCGCCGGCGCCGTTTACGGCGACGTTCCGTCTCTTACGTTCCGAACCGAGACGCTCGATCACGATCTTTGTGGAAATGCGGAGTGTTCGCTCGAAGAGCTTGCCGCAAAAAAAGGCGCCGATCTCGGTCTATACTCGATCACGTTCAACAACGATCTCGACCGCGACTACGAGGCGTTGACCGCTTATAAAGAGTTCCGAGTCGAAGCGGAGAAAAAAGGCTTCCGGCATTTCTTGGAAGTCTTCTCGCCGAACGCGCCGGTCAATCCGATTGCGGACGTGCCAAAATTCGTGAGCGACCACATCGTTCGCGCCCTTGCCGGCGTTACGAGCGCGGGGCGTCCCGTCTTCTTGAAGATTCCCTATTACGGTCCTAAGGCGATGGAAGAACTCGTGCGTTACGATTCCACGCTGGTCGTCGGAATCCTTGGCGGAAGCGCGGGGACGACGCTCGACGCGTTCCAGATGCTCTACGACGCGAAGAAATACGGCGCGCGCGTCGCGCTCTACGGGCGTAAGATCAACAACGCCGAGCATCAGCTTACCTTCATAACGTTCCTTCGCGCGATCGCCGACGGTAAGATTTGGCCCGTCGAGGCGGTCAAGGCGTATCACGGCGAGCTCGAGAAACTCAAGATTAAGCCGAAGCGTTCGCTTGAAGACGACCTCAAGACGACAAACGTCTCTCTGAGTTACAACGACAAGAGCAAGGTTTCAATGGCCGGCTCCGACAAGAGCGAATCGAAGTCGAAAACGCCCGCCCCCGCGCCGTGGCGACGCAGTTATTTCACAAAGCCGTCGAACGCGACAAAAGAAGACAAACCTTTTGACCGCAATCCCGACTTCTCTAAAATGACGCAGCAGGAAAAACTTCAATGGAATCTTGAGCGCATTCGTCGCTCCATGTGATTGAACCGTAAGTTGGCGTGTTCCCGGCTGGAACGCGTCAACTTTTTTTATTCTTGAAACAGGGCGTCCGGAAGACGGGCGTCGGAAGAAGAACGTCGGAAAAAGAAGAGGCGGACGTTCTCGGAGTTGGCGCGAACCACAATTATGTTTTTCCGTTCGCGCTCATAGTAATGGAAAGGAACGACGCTATGTCGGAAGCGGCTAAGGAGCCTCGAACGGAAGAAACCAAACCCTATAAAAAAACGCTGAAAGCGTTGTACGTTGTTTTTGCAGTCTATCTCCTACTGCTTCTTTTTGGACTTCCGCAGAAATGGACGGCCGCGCAGTTCGTCGCGCACGAAGAAGCGGTCGAAGACGTCGAAGTCGATGAAACGACTAACATCAATCAGGGCGCGGAGGAGACCGTCGTAGAAACCTTTGAAATCGACGCGTCTCTTGATAGAAACGAAGAGACCAATGATCTGACGGAAAAATTTAGCGACGAAGAACGACCGATTCCTCCGCAGTGGACGGCGATCCCGTTCGTGACGCTCCTACTGTGCATCGCAATTCTGCCTCTCATCCCTGCGACGGAACATTGGTGGGAAAGCAACCTTAATCGTTTTCTTGTCGCCGCCGTCCTTGGACTTATCACGCTCGCCTACTACGCTTTCCTATGCGATTTCCCGATTGATCTGCACTGGCCGGGACACAAGGTCGTCGATCCTTCGGCGGGCGCGCTTGCGATGGCGGGAACAGTCTTTACGAACGCGATTCTCGGCGAATATGTTTCGTTCATCGTTCTGCTTTTCTCGCTCTTCTCAATTACGGGCGGCGTTCGCATCTCGGGCGACCTAAAGGCGTCGCCGTTCGTCAATACGGCGATTCTTGCGATCGGCGCGCTACTGGCAAGTTTCGTCGGAACGACGGGCGCCGCGATGCTTCTTATTCGACTGCTACTCGACACAAATAAGGAGCGCAAGTACAAGATTCACACGGTCGTCTTCTTCATCTTCTGCGTTTGCAACGTCGGCGGCTGCCTTTTGCCGATCGGCGATCCGCCCCTCTTCTTAGGCTATCTCCGCGGGGTCGCGTTCCTGTGGACGTTCCATCTTTTCTCCGAATGGCTTTTTGTCTGCGGCGTCCTGCTGGCGATATATTACTTCTTAGACAAGCTGTACTTCTATCCGAAGGAACTAGGGCTTGACAAGGCGATCGACGCCGCGGATCGCAAGCCGTTGCAGATTCGCGGGCTTTTCCCAAACTTCTTCTGCCTTCTCGGCGTCGTGCTCGGGGTCATGTTCCTCGATCCGGGTCAGGAATTCCTCTCCCTTTTCGGACTCAAGACGGGCTGGCGTCCCCCGATGTTTTTACGGGAATGTTTCCAGCTTCTGATGGTTGCGATTTCGTTCCAATTCGGATCCAACGAGATTCGTAAGGCGAACGACTTTAATTTCGGCGCGATTCTTGAAGTCGCCGCGCTCTTCTTCGGAATCTTCATCTGCATGCAGGCGCCGCTGCAAATTCTAAACGCAAAAGGCGCGCAGATTGCGGAAGAGGTCGATCGTTACGGTTCCAAAATCATGCTCAACGAGCCGAAGGAGTTCTTCTGGATTTCCGGATGTCTCTCCTCTGTTCTTGACAACGCGCCGACATACGTCGTCTTCTTTGAGACGGCGCGATCCGCGTCGGAGGGCGAGCTAGCCGAAGCGCTGAAGGCGGGCGATCTCAAAAAGGCCGAGGAAATTGAAGCGGTTCTAACTGAAGGGGAAAAGTCGTCGGGCGTTAGAATCCCGCTCGCGCTCCTCGTCGCGGTCTCTCTCGGTTCGGTCTTTATGGGCGCGATGACCTATATCGGAAACGGACCGAATTTCATGGTCAAAGCGATTGCGGAACAGAGCGGCGTCAAAATGCCGAGTTTTTTTGGATACATGGTCTATAGCATTGGTTTTCTATTCCCAGTTCTCATTCTGATGACGATCTTTTTTCTATAGATCTAAACGCCCGATAGACGTTTAGACGTTGGCTGGAATTCTCGGCGACCGCGATTAATCCCGGTCGCCGATTCTATTTTGACGACGTTCCCCAAAGAATTGAAAAGGACGTTAAACGGCGCTAGAATAGCTAGCGGACGGAGGTCGTGAAGGCGTGTGTTTTACGGTCTCTGAAATCGTCTAAACCGAGCATGCGAGGAATATCCATGAACGACCATTCCCGAAACGTCGACGCGAGCGTTCTTAAACGTCGCGACTTTCTCAAACGCGCGGCGGCGACCGCCGCGACGCCCGCTTTTCTCTCGCTTACCCTGACGGAAACGCAATCCGTCGCGTTGGCGGCGCCCGTCTCTGACGCGCCCGACGTCGAATCGTGCCCGTATGGCGTTTGCGCCCACATAGGAGGCGGCGAAGAGTTCGACCAAGCGCCGAATAATCTTGAACTGATGAAAAACGCTGGAATCCGCTGGGTTCGCGCCGACTTTTCCTGGAACGGAGTCG
>CAMZHY010000438.1 GCA_947307005.1 uncultured Planctomycetaceae bacterium | reverse complement strand
ACCTTCCGTGCACGGACGCTTTTCCGTCCGGATCCTGCAGGATCTGATACGCCTTTTGTTCCAGGTCGGTGAAATCCAGCGCACGGACGCGCGCCTTGTTGTCCTCAAACGCGCGGTTCGTTCCCTCGAAGTCGACGATGGGGATCCCGTCGTATTCTTTGGCGGCGACGAGTTTTTTGCGCGATTGCGCGGTTCCGCTCAACGATTTGTCGAGGACGACGTCTTCTTGCGGCAGATATCTTCCGGGGAGCGCGCGAACTTCGCCGCCCGGCTCGCAATGTTGGAGCGCGGTAACGAGATCGTAAGGGTTTTCAAGACTGCCGTCGCCGCTGATTTTCCCAGTCGGGGAAGCGTAGACGGCGGATTGCGGCGATTTTCTCGCCGTTCGTTTTTTCCAGAAAATCTTGACCGAGCGGACGTCGACGGTCATTTCGCCCCCGTTGGCGGCGAAGAATCCAAAATAGAGCGATTTCGGATCGCGTTTTTCAAAGATTCGAGGCGACGTTCGCAGCAGACGCCGTCCATTTTTCGACACGAAATCGCCCTTTCCTTTGGGCGCGTTTTCCGTTTCTTTGAGGGTCGACCGATCCCAAATCGCGTCTCGGACGTCGCCCCAGATTCCGGCGCCTTCCCTGCATAGCTGGAGCCGATACTTATGGGTTCGGAGGATTTGGAACGAGTCGGCGTTCTCGGGTTTGCCGTAGTAGAAGAAGTTCTTTACGTCGTCGAAGCCGTCCGCCGTGATTCCAAGGCGTCCGAAAAAATTCCCGCGACCGTAATATCCGCCGACCGCCGCCATATTGGAGTAGAAGAGACCGCTAAGGGAGTCGGGCGTTATAGAGTCTCGTAAAAAGATTCCAAAGCCCTCTTGAAAGGTTGGAAATTCGTTCTTAAGGACGACGCGACCTTTGACGACGACGTCGAGGACGACGTCGCAATCGGCGGGAAGCTCCGCGTAATAGCAAACAAACTGATCGTATCCGGCGTCGGAGATTTTCCCGCGCCCGTTTGGCATAGAGAGGCGCAATTTGTTTCCGACGAGGGGCGAAACCGCCGCTTGACGCTCCCGACCGTTCGCTCGATTCTGATTCTCAAGGCGTTCAAGGTTCGACGTAGGCCATAGAAGAGCGTATTTCCAGTGGAAATCCCGAAACGAACTCTCATGCCAATCGTTTTCGCGCCCTTGGACAGTCTCTCCGTCAAGAGTTTTACCATTCTTTTTGAACGACATTTCCCCCTACCTTCGTCGCCGTTATCGGCGCCAATTTTACGTTTCCCCACGCGGCGCTCGCCCAATGGCGACTGAAATATCGAATGTTTTCTTCAACGATGAACGAAACGGCTTTGCCAATGAAATCGTGTCTTGTTTCCGCGTTGTTTCGATATTCGACGACGACGACGTCGCACGCGTAGACGCCCGTCGTTAGGGGCGCGACGTCGAATTTAACGCGGAGCGTCGTCCTGCCTTGGTCGAGATCGAACGGTTCGGAAAAGGTCATGCCGACGATCATGCCCGTCGGCGTTGAAACGATCAGTCGAATCGAGACGTCGGAGCGCGCTTCCGTCGCTCGAATTGTCGTTTCGAATTCGAACGAGCCGTTCATGCGCGCCGTATTGTCGGACGTCGAAATCGTCTCGATGGAGCAGATTCCGGTAAGATTCGGATTGCGACGAACGTACGACGTAAAATCGCGCTGGGCGCCGCCGTTCTGCAGCAGTCTTTCGGTATATTGGGAGATTGCTTTCTCAACTTCTCCGTCGAAGACGATCCGCCCTTGGTCGAGAACGATGCAGCGATCGCATAGATCGCGCACGGTGTTCATGTTGTGGCTAACGTAGAGAATCGTCCGGTTCTCTTCATGCGCGGCCTTTAGCATCTTCTGAATGCATTTCCGCTGGAAACTGACGTCGCCGACCGCTAGGACTTCGTCCATAACGACGATTTCGCTTTCGAGGTGCGCGGCGACGGCGAAAGCTAATCTTACGTACATGCCGCTTGAATATCGTTTGACGGGCGTGTCGATAAACTCTCCGACTTCGGAAAAATCGACGATCTGGTCCATAACGGCGTCGATTTCTTTTTTCTTCATGCCGAGGATCGCGCCGTTGAGGTAGGCGTTTTCACGTCCCGTCATCTCCCCGTGGAATCCCGCGCCGACTTCCAGCATTGAGGTCGTTCGACCGTAGAGATCGATTTCGCCCGCCGTCGGCGCCGTGACGCGAGAGATCAGCTTTAGCATCGTGCTCTTGCCGGCGCCGTTGCCGCCGATAACGCCGAGACATTCTCGTTCCCGAACCGTCAGACTGACGTCGTTCAGCGCGAGAAAAGACTCGTCGCTCTGCAGGCGTTCGCGTCCGATTTTGGAGTTCGGGTCGGGCAGTCCCCGGCGTTTTGCGAACCAAGACTGCAAATCCTGTCGGAGCGTGCCGTAGCCGATTTCGCCAAGACGATAGACCTTGTCGACGTGAGACAGGCGGATCATGACGTCTGAATCCGCAGAGACGTGGGAATCGTCTTTCAGATCCTCTCGATCATTTCCGCCCATTCTTCCGCGACCCTTTCTTCTTTGAAGCGTTCCAACGTGACCTTAGCCTGTTTCCCAAGTTGTTCTCGATATTCCTCCTGTTCAGCGAGGGTCAGCATCGCCTTTACCATCGCGTCTTCGTCGCCGCGAGGCACGAGCAGTCCGTTGACGCCGTCCTCAATAACGTCGGTCGACCCTTCGCAGTCGGTGGAGACGCAGGGGAACCCCATCATCATCGCTTCAAGGAGCGCGTTGGACAGCCCTTCAAAATCGCTCGACAGCACGAAGAACTCCGCGTCGGCGATATCTTCGCATATCTGCGTCGACTGCCCTTCCAAAAAGACCGAGTTCTGGAGTCCGAGCGCCGCGATAAGCTCCCTCAACTCGTCCCCTAAATCCGTGTCTCCCGTTCCCACGCCGTAGATTGACAGCGAATATTCTGGATGCAGCTTGTGGAATCGACCGAACGCGCGGATGAGCAGCGCCTGGTTCTTTTGCGCGATCAGTCGTCCAACGTTGACGATTCGACGTTTCGTTTCCGCCTTCCGCTCGCAAGTTACGCCGACGGGATTCGGAAGAATCGTGGAATGCGCTCGCGCGACGTCGCTAAAGAGACTTCGAATGCGTTCCGACTGAAACACGACGTGATCCGCGCGATCGTAGCATGATCGCACCTCGTCGATTCTCACCGCGTCGAAAGCGCTTTTAAACGGATTGTTGCGCTCCGAGCAGATGATTTTATCGTTGGCTTTCGATTCAATGTTCAGCGAGTTCATGTCATGGAGGAAAGAAATCGACGCGTAGGCGCCTCTCGCTTTTTTTAGAGATTTGATCCAGCGCGCGAGCTGCGGGAATCGACGATAATAATCCCAAAGTTCTCTCGGAATATTAACAACTTCGACCTCGGGATTAATCGGATAGGTTCCCTTTTCTTCTCCTCCGCAGAGAAGCGTCACATGATACTTCGAAGCGAGCGTCGAGGCGAGTCGAACGA
>CAMZHY010000437.1 GCA_947307005.1 uncultured Planctomycetaceae bacterium | reverse complement strand
TGAAAAGCGTGACGCCGTCGTCGTCGAAATCGACGTCGCCCGGTTCGGAAAGCGTGTAATATCCCCTGCCCGCCTCGGGTCGCAGGACGAAGAGAACGGACGTCGGGCCCCACGTCGGACGACGGTGGTCGAAGCCTTCGTCCGTGTTCTCCGCAGCCCAGTATCCGAAGGAATCGTGAATGATCTTCGCGCGCTTGGAATAGTCGCGTTTCAGATTGACGGGATTGATGCGGATGCGGTCTCCAACCTCGTAGCCGGAAAAAACGATCTCGCCGGGCCATTCCCGCGCGACTTTTTGCGCCGCCGGGACGTCGCAGATCACGTTCCATTCCCGATGCGCGGCGTAACTCGCGGCGGTCTCGTCGATCGCGAACGCGCCCGCCATCACGGAAAGGAGCCGGACCTTCTTCTCGACGAGTTCGCGTCCGCCGAGGGGCGACGCGGCGTCCGCCGACGAATCGAGGAGCGCCGCGAGATTGGAACACGGGCCGAGCAAGACGATCACGACGGAACAATCCTCGGCGGCGGCGAGCGTCTCGCGTAGGAGCGGAATCGCTTCCCGCGCCTTAAATCCTTCGGGAACAGGATATTCGAGCGCTCCCGACGCGTCCTTCTGCGACGTAATCCCGGAAAGATAAGAGCCGTCCTTGCGTCCGACGCCGACCCCGACGGGAATCTCCGGACGCCCGTAATTCGCGTTAAACGCCGCGACAAAGTCCACGTCGGCGGGATTAACGTCGGTCGTCGTGACGCCGAGGAGCTTGCAAACGCCGCGCGATTCGAAGTTATGGAGCAGCGCGAGCGCGAACGTGTCGTCGATATCGCCGCCGATATCCGTGTCGAGGATCACGGGAATCGCGTCGGCGGCGGAATCGCGAACGTCAAGGAGGTCGTCTTCGGCGGCAAGAGGAGTTCCGCAACGTATAAAAACGGACGCTATCGTAAGAATAACGAAAAACAGGTCGTATTTCATCAGATAGAGCGCGCGAAGAAGTTTTTTACGGTTCCGAACAGAGATTGACAAACGCCTCGCCGACGCGAACGCGCGCCGCTTCGTCTTGCAGGAAGCAACGGCGCTTCCCTTCGGGATTCGGCGTGAAAAGCGTGACGCCGTCGTCGTCGAAATCGACGTCGCCCGGTTCGGAAAGCGTGTAATATCCCCTGCCCGCCTCGGGTCGCAGGACGAAGAGAACGGACGTCGGGCCCCACGTCGGACGACGGTGGTCGAAGCCTTCGTCCGTGTTCTCCGCAGCCCAGTATCCGAAGGAATCGTGAATGATCTTCGCGCGCTTGGAATAGTCGCGTTTCAGATTGACGGGATTGATGCGGATGCGGTCTCCAACCTCGTAGCCGGAAAAAACGATCTCGCCGGGCCATTCCCGCGCGACTTTTTGCGCCGCCGGGACGTCGCAGATCACGTTCCATTCCCGATGCGCGGCGTAACTCGCGGCGGTCTCGTCGATCGCGAACGCGCCCGCCATCACGGAAAGGAGCCGGACCTTCTTCTCGACGAGTTCGCGTCCGCCGAGGGGCGACGCGGCGTCCGCCGACGAATCGAGGAGCGCCGCGAGATTGGAACACGGGCCGAGCAAGACGATCACGACGGAACAATCCTCGGCGGCGGCGAGCGTCTCGCGTAGGAGCGGAATCGCTTCCCGCGCCTTAAATCCTTCGGGAACAGGATATTCGAGCGCTCCCGACGCGTCCTTCTGCGACGTAATCCCGGAAAGATAAGAGCCGTCCTTGCGTCCGACGCCGACCCCGACGGGAATCTCCGGACGCCCGTAATTCGCGTTAAACGCCGCGACAAAGTCCACGTCGGCGGGATTAACGTCGGTCGTCGTGACGCCGAGGAGCTTGCAAACGCCGCGCGATTCGAAGTTATGGAGCAGCGCGAGCGCGAACGTGTCGTCGATATCGCCGCCGATATCCGTGTCGAGGATCACGGGAATCGCGTCGGCGGCGGAATCGCGAACGTCAAGGAGGTCGTCTTCGGCGGCAAGAGGAGTTCCGCAACGTATAAAAACGGACGCTATCGTAAGAATAACGAAAAACAGGTCGTATTTCATCAGATAGAGCGCGCGAAGAAGTTTTTTACGGTTCCGAACAGAGATTGACAAACGCCTCGCCGACGCGAACGCGCGCCGCTTCGTCTTGCAGGAAGCAACGGCGCTTCCCTTCGGGATTCGGCGTGAAAAGCGTGACGCCGTCGTCGTCGAAATCGACGTCGCCCGGTTCGGAAAGCGTGTAATACCCCCTGCCCTCTTCCGGACGCATCACGAAAAGGACGGCGGTCAGGTCCCACGTCGGACGGCGATGATCGAAGCCCTCTTTCGTATTCTTCGCGGTCCAATACCCAAAGGAATCGTGTAAAATCTTCGAGCGACCGGAATAATCGTTTTTCAAATTGACGGGGTTCATGCGGATGCGGTCGCCGACTTCGTAGCCGGAGAAAACGATCTCGCCGGGCCATTCCCGCGCAAGTTTTTGCGCCGCCGGGACGTCGCAGATAATGTTCCATTCCCGATGCTTCGCGTAATTTGCGGCGCTTTCGTCGATCGCAAAGGCGCCCCCCATCACGGAGACGAGACGAACCTTCTTCTCGGCGAGCTCGCGTCCCGTCAAAGGCGACGTCGCGTCTCCCGGCGAGTCGAGAAGAGCCGCAAGATTGGAGCAAGCGCCGACTTGAACGATCACGACGGAACGATCCTCGGCGGCGGCGAGCAGTTCGCGAAGAAGCGGAACGGCCTCGCGCGCTTTAAAGCCCTCGGGAATCGGATATTCGAGCGCGCCCGACGCGTCCTTCTGCGACGTGATCCCGGAAAGATAGGAGTCGTCTTTACGTCCGACGCCGACCCCGACGGGAATCTCCGGGCGTCCGTAATGCGCGTTCACCGCCGCGACGTAGCCCGCGACGGCGGGATTGACGTCGGTCGTCGTAACGCCGAGGAGTTTGCAAACGCCGCGCGTTTCAAAACGATGGAAGAGCGCGAGCGCAAACGCGTCGTCGATATCGCCGCCGATGTCCGTGTCGAAAATTACGGGAATCGGCGCGTCGACGGAATCGCGAACGTCAAGAAGATCGCCCTCCGCCGCAGCGGCGAGAGAAACGAAGGAGAAAAACGTCGAAAACGCCAGCAAGGCGACGGCGAGTCTATCGTGTTTCATAAGGAGTTTACTTTTTCAAACGCGAGGATCGCTCGACGCCCGATCCTCAAGGGAAAAACAGTCGGTCGCGGCAAAGTCGTCGAGATTCTATCGTTTGCCTTTCTTGCGTCAAAACGCCCGAAGTTAGGATTCCTTTCCGTCCGGTCGACGAAGCCCGGTCTTCTGCAAAAACTCTTCTTCGGAGAGACCTGCGTCGAAGGCGGCTTCTTCAAGCGTTAACTGTCCCCGAGAGAGAAGCCGTAAAAGCGTCTTAAACGTACCTTTCTCTTCCCCGCGTTTTTCGCCAATAACTTCGCCCTTTTTAATCCCGCGCGCTTCGCCAATGACTTCGCCTTCCGCCTTGCCGGCGGCCC
>CAMZHY010000436.1 GCA_947307005.1 uncultured Planctomycetaceae bacterium | reverse complement strand
GCGTATCGGCGCGTCCGACGTTCATAAAGAATCTTGCCAGTATTGGGTTCTTAGGGTAAGGTGGTCGCGACTTGCGACCCGGTCAAATGAACTTCCCCGTAACGCTTTCCTTCGTCGCTTTGATCTCTTCGACGGTTCCCGACGCGACGATTCTTCCGCCCGCGTCCCCGCCGCCGGGACCTAGGTCGACGACGTAGTCCGCGTTCCGAATGACGTCTAAGTCATGCTCGATCACGACGACCGTCGCGCCTTGGTCCACGAGTTTCTGGAAGACCCCGAGGAGGGATTGGACGTCGAGAGGATGGAGCCCGATCGTCGGCTCGTCGAAGACGAAAAGGGCGTCGCCCTGTCCGCGTCCCATCTCGCTCGCGAGTTTGAGCCGCTGCGCTTCGCCCCCCGACAGCCCCGGCGTCGCCTCTCCGAGCGTCAGATAACCCAGTCCCAGTTCCGAAAGAATCCGCAACCTTGCGCTTACCGACTTCAAATCGCCGCAATATTCCAGCGCGTGCTCCACGTCCATCGCCATGATTTCCGGCAACGACCGCGCTTCGCCCGATTTGTTGACCCGGCGCAGCCCGTACGCCAGCCGCGAATACCGCGATCCGCGACAGTCCGGGCACGGGACGTCCACGTCGGGCAGAAACTGCACGTCGAGACTGATCTCGCCCGTCCCGTCGCACGTCGCGCAGCGCAATTTGCCCGTATTGTACGAGAAATCCCCCGACTTGTACCCCGCGTCTTGCGCGTCCGCCGTTCTCGCGAAGACTTTTCGCAACTCGTCGTGGACGTTCGCGTATGTCGCGACCGTCGACCGGACGTTGATCCCGATCGGACTCGCGTCGATCAACTTGACCTGACGGATTCCCCCTAATTCGACGCTCTTGACGTGTTCCGGAAACTTCGTCTTCGCAATCGCCGCCTGCAGTCCGGGGACGAGACTTTCCAAGACGAGCGTCGTCTTCCCCGACCCGGAGACGCCCGTCACGACGGTCAGTCGCCCCTTTGGCAATTCGACGTTCAGCGGTTTGACCGTATGGATCGCGCCCGTCGTCATCCGAATCTTTCCGAGTTTGAACAGTTCTCTTCGCGCCGCCCGCGTCCTGACGGCTACCCGCGCCGCCCCCGAAAAGAAGGGGCCGATCCTCGAATCCGCGTTCTTTTGTATCTCTTCAATCGTTCCTTCCGCGACGACGCGTCCCCCGTTCTCGCCCGCGCCCGGCCCGAGTTCGATCAGCCAGTCCGACTCGCCGAGAATCTGCAAATCGTGGTCGACGAGAACGACAGAGTTTCCGTCCCCGACAAGGTCGCGCATTACGTTGTTCAGCCCGACGATATTCGCCGGATGCAGCCCGATCGACGGCTCGTCTAAAACATAGAGCGCGCCCGTCGTCCTATTGCGCACCGCGCGCGCGAGCTGCATTCGCTGGCGTTCTCCCGTCGAAAGCGTCGACGCCGCGCGGTCGAGCGTCAGATACGACAGCCCCAGTTCCATAAGACGCTTGGCGACCGTCTCGAAAGACTCGCAGACGCTTTCCGCGATCGGGCGCGTCTCGTCGGTCATGGCGCCCGGAACGCCGCGAACCCATTCGAGCGATTCCGCAAGCGTCTTCTCGCAGACTTGATCGAGGGACAGTCCAAGAATTCGCGGCGCCCGCGCTTTTTCCGAAAGACGCGTCCCATGACAGTCGGGGCAGACGGAGAATTTTAAAAACTTCTCGACGCGCTTCATTCCCTTTTCGTCTTTGACCTTCGCAAGCGCGTTCTCCACCGTGTAGGTCGCGTTGAAATAGGTGAAGTCGATCTCGCCCGCGGAGTTTGTCGACTTCGACTTATAGAAAATACGTTTCTTTTCGGCGGGACCGTGCAGGACGATCTCTTTCTCTCGGTCGGTGAGCGCGCGATAGGGAACGTCGGTGCGAACGCCCATTGCGCGGCAGACGTCGGTCATGAGCGACCACATCAGCGAATTCCACGGGGCGACCGCGCCTTCGTCGATCGTGAGCGATTCGTCGGGGACGAGCGTCGATTCGTCGACGACCTGCGTCTGTCCGATCCCGTCGCACGTCGGGCACGCGCCTTGCGAGTTGAACGCCAGCTCCTCCGCGCCGGGTCCGTAGAACTCCGCGCCGCATTCCGGACAAATAATCGGCTGCTCCGCCGCGACTTTGAGCGTCGGCGGGCAGTAGTGACCGTTCGGACAACGGTGGCTTCCGAGTCGCGAGAACATCAGCCGCAGACTGTTGAGAAGTTCCGTGCCCGTTCCGAACGTGCTGCGGATTCCCGGCGTCGCCGGTCGCTGATGAAGCGCGAGCGCGGGGGGAACGTAGAGGACTTCGTCGACGTCGGGGCGCGTCGCTTGCGTCATGCGGCGGCGCGTGTAGGTCGAAAGGGATTCAAGATAGCGGCGCGATCCTTCCGCATAGAGCGTCCCGAGCGCAAGCGACGATTTCCCCGACCCAGAGACGCCCGCGATCCCGACGATTCGATGAAGCGGAATCTCGACGTCGATATTCTTCAGGTTATGGACTCTGGCGCCGCGTACCAGAATGTTGGGCGGCAGATTGTGAGGCGCGGTCACGGAAAAGTCTTTCTTCTGCGGTTTTGTCGCGTCGGATGAAAAGAAGTCGACGCGACGACGTTAATTCAGGGTTTGAATACGCGCATTATCCGCTTTTTCCCCGAGTCGTCCAGTCGCGGGACGTCGCGACGGAATAAAAAAACGCCCGAAACCCGCGTCGCGCGGATTTCAGGCGTTCTCGTTTCTTTAAGCGAATCGCGTTTCAGAAGTCGATCACTTGATCGATTCCTTGCTTTCGCCGCCGGCGCCGGTCGACGCGGCGCGCCAAACTTCAAGGTCGATCGTATTGCTCACGAAGTGAACCGAACCGTCGACCATCGACGCGTTGACGCCGCCGGAGTGGTCGCTACGCGCCGGGAAGCACGCTGCGCCCCACCAGCCGGAACCGTGGCATTCCATTCGCGGACGGAACTGGGCGGGATCCCATCTCGCGCGTCCGTAGTCGACGGAGTAGGTCGTGTTCGGGCTGAGGTACGTCGTGAAGCCCGCGCCGTTGCTGTACATGACCGTTCCGTAGTTGCCCTGATAGGAGTCGAGCTTGTTGACCTGGAGTTCGGACATGCAGAGCGTGTTCGAGGTTCCGTCGGTGTTCGCCGCCATCTTGACGACCTGGTCGTACTTGAAAGGACCGGGATACGCCTTGTAGGAGCCGCGTCCGTCCCAGTTGTTGACGTCGTCGTTGTGATAGTTCGAGTTGCCGAGGTTGACGAAGTAGCACGAACGGCGGATGCACCAGTTCGTGTTGCCACTTTCCGCGATGATTTCCGGCTGAGTCGGGCACTGATGCGCGTCAATCAGCGCTCTACGGTATTCGAGGCCAATGCCGTTTCCAAGCTGCTTGGTGAAGTCAAGCTGGCTGTAGAGGGCCTGCTGCTCGATGTAGGGCAGCGTGCGGGCGTGCCACGAAAGGGTGTCCGTCTGACCGTCGTTGCCGGCGACGCCGAT
>CAMZHY010000435.1 GCA_947307005.1 uncultured Planctomycetaceae bacterium | reverse complement strand
TCGTCGTTCCCTTTTCGAGGAGTTCAAGCGTCGTCGCGTTGAGACGTCCCACGGTTTCAAGAAGCTCAAGAAGCGTCTCTTCGCTCGTCTCGTCGCTGGAGACCGCGACGAGCGCGTCGGCGACGCCGTCGAGCGTCGCGCGGTTGCGCTGACGCCATTCTTCCGCCGCCAAACGAAGCGCTTCCGCCTCGCCCGTGACTTGCAAGCGTTTCAAAGCGCGTTCGCGCGGCTTGAGCGAGTTCAGGTTGTTCATCAGCCCGACCGCTTCGAATTCAAGTTTGCGCGCCCCGTCTACCGAAAGTTTGAGCTCCCGACTGAGGTTGCCCGCGACTCCGACGAGCGCCGAAATGATCGTCTCCACGAGCGCGAAACGTTCCGCGCCGCAGACGCTCCGCCGCGACTCGGGAAGATAGCCCGCGCCCTGCGCTTCCATGTCGGCGAGGAGCGCGTCGTCCGGCTCTTCGATCGCGGCGATCGCTTCGGAGACTTGACTCTCTAAATCGGCGATTTCCTCGGCGGAGATCTCCTCCGTCAACGCTTGGGCGAGTTGTAAGACATAGTCGGCGCTCAGCAGCAGCTTCACGAGCGAGACTTCGTCGAGACACGAAAGTTCCGACGCCGCTTCGAGCGCTTCCAAAAGATATCGGTCGATCAGCTCGCTGCGGTTGTTGAGCGCGCGCGCCTTGACGACCTCGCGCGCGATAATCCCGCACCATCCGATCAACTGATAGCGGAAGCTCGCCGTCTTAATATTGGCGCCCGCGACCTGCGCGACGCCAAACGCCGTGTTAGTTCGACTCTCAAACATTGTACGCCTTCTTTTGCTGAATCGTTGACGCTGAAAAGACGCGCGACGCCTGTACGACCGCATATAAACAAAAAACGGTCGTCGCCGTTTCGCGTCGTTTGACGTCGAATCGACCGCGCCGTCTTTTCAGCCTCGGTTCTTTTCCAGATTTCCGCGCTCGTTTTAACAAGCGTCGCCCGCGCCTTGACGGGGCGCCGAAACGACCGTTGAAAACGGCGGTGGAAACTCAAACCGCCCCAGAATTATAACCCGATTTTATTAATAGGGCAACACGTGGGAAAGACTTCCGACGAAAAAATGACGTTTTCTTTCAAATTGTCGAAAAACGCTCTTTAACTTCCAACCGCGTCTTCATTATGCCCCGCTATTCTACGCGCAAAATCGGCGCGACTCAAGCCCTTGTTTGAGTTTGAACTTGTTTTATTGAAAGAGCTTTCATTGGGACTCAAATGAACGCTAGAATGAAAGAATTTTTCTAAATTTGATAATTTTAAGGAAAAGTCAATAAATTGCCTGACATAACGCCCACGCCTCTGTTACAATGCGCTAGGCATGACGCCGTTGCCGTCAGTTTTTGTTAGTTCCCGTAGCTCTAGGGAGGAGTCTTTGTTCCGTCTAGCGAATCTCTTTAAATCGCGTTCTCGTTCGCCTATAGTCGAACAGACGCGTCGATCTTCGCTAGAACCCCTCGAAGAACGGCAACTTCTCTCCGTCACGCTTCGCGACGCGATGGCAAACGCGCCCCTCGCTCATCAGGATACGGTCTATCTGACGTCTTATTTAGCCGACTCTTCGGGACAGGCTTACGACCCCGTCTACGGCGAGACGGTCTACCGTCGTTTGACCTTCAAGAACACGGGCGACGACCCGATCGAAATCTCTTCCGCCGCGCTTTCAAGCGGCTCGCGCGTCGAACTCGTCGGCGAGTTTGCGCAAAATTTTGAACCAAACGAAGAGACGTCCTTTCTTTTGAAGTGGCAAGCGCTCGAGACCGAATCCTCGACCTTTACGATTCAAACGGACGCCCCCGACCAGCCGACCTTCCAAATCGCGCTTTCCGGCGCGGTTCGCGCCAATACGACGCAGTACGCGCAGCTTGAAGACGTCGGACTTCTCGTCGACTCGGGCGTCAGCGCGACCGACTCCGTCACCTGCAACCCGACGATCACGGGCGAAATCACAGGCGCACTCTACGGCGGTCGCGTCGACGTCGAGTTTGATTTCAACGCGGACTCCGTCGTCGACGCGCTCGAATCAGTCTACGTCGTCGGCGCCTTTACCTTCGATCCAAGCGAATATTCCAGCGCCTACGCCGCGCAACTTACCGCCGTCGAAGAGCTCTTTGGCGCGACGCAGTTCGCCGACGGGCGTGGGGAGTACGACGCCTTCCTTCAAGGAACGTCGAGCGATCAAACGGACTACTTTGACGAGATCGTTTCGACGTCGAGCCAAGTCGTCTCGACGCAATCGAGCGCAAACTCCGCCGACGCGACCCTCGCGACGCAAAACGCCTCGGCGCTAGCGTCCGCTCAAGCGTCGAACGCCGCCGCGTATACGGTCGCGACGGAACAGGCAGATGCGGATTACGTCGTTGCCGTCAACGGCGCGTGGAATGACGCGTATCTTGAACAACTTGGCGTCGCCTCCGATCTTAAAGACGCGTATGATCTTGCAACTTCGACGCTTAATACGTCTCTCGAAAACCACGTTAACAATTATCGCGACGCCTTTTTCTCCGCGTACGACGAATTCGAAGGAGACTGGAACGAAATCGCGCGGGTCTTGTCGTATCAGCAATCGCGAATTGACTCTGGCCTGACCGTCGGTTCCAACGTCTTTGAAAACCCGGTTTTTGACTTTGAAGTCTGCTTTGTTGCCGGAACTCCCGTTCTCATGGCGGACGGAACGACAAAGCCGATTGAAGAAATCCGTCCTGGCGATATGGTTCTTTCGGCGAATCATCTTGATCCGGAGGGGAAAACCAAAGCGGCTCGCGTTGCGAGGTTCTTTGACAACGGGGAAAAGACAGTCGTACGCCTCGTCGTCGGAGAGCAGGAGCTTGTCTGCACGCCGGAGCGCCCGTTCTATGTCGTCGGCAAAGGCTGGGTGCGCGCCGACGCGCTCGTCGAGGACGATTTGTGCCTGAACGCTAACGGAGAACGCGTCGCGTTTGTCTCACGCGAGGCGCTTGCGGAAGCGCGGCGTGTCTATAATATCGAAGTCGAGGGGACGCATACCTACTTCGTCGGAGAAGGCGACGAGGTTTTGGCGCATAATGCATGCGGACACCATTACTTACCTTGTGGTGTTCTTACCAGATTAGCCGCAGAAGAACCGGAGTTATTTTCTCAATTATCAACCGATTCCATTAAAGTCGCTGGTGGTTATTATTCAGGGAAATTGAATATTTTTCATTATTTCGACAGGGCTCATCGAAAGTACAATAAAGAAGTTTACAAGATGCTTGTTGAATTCCTTTCGGAAAGAAAAGACAAATCTGCGGCGGTTACATCTGAGGAAATGTTCGATTTTATTAAAAAAAATGTCAAAGAAGGAGTTGGCATTAACGGAGAAGTTTATAAGGACGTACGAAACTATAATTCAAAAATCGGGGGGAAAATAGATAAAAAGAGTGCAGCTCCGGAAAAACTCGAAGCAGTCCGTGACCTTGAAAGAACAATTGCAAAAGTTCAGTAATCATTAATGTTTTATCATTTC
>CAMZHY010000434.1 GCA_947307005.1 uncultured Planctomycetaceae bacterium | reverse complement strand
GGAAGCGCCGCCGTTTCGGCGCGCTGCGAATAAAGACGACCAAACGTCGCGACCCAACTGTCGAAAAGTTCAAAATGGCCGAGACGACGACGTCGACGGAACTCCTGAAACGCGGGATTGGAAATATAGAGTTCGCGAAGAATCCGATCCTCGTTCATGCCGCTCGTCCCGTCCGTGTTGACTTCGCAAAAGAAGAAGTCTCGGGAATCTTCATGATAGAAGACGTCGAAGCGCGCCATCGGCAGAAGTTGAGGCGCGTCGTCGGACGTCGAGGCGAGAATAAGCTCTTCAAGCTCGAATTCGAATGCGAAAAGCCTTCGAAATGACGCGTCGCGCAGATATCTGCGGATGACTTTTGTGAAAATCGCATGCGCGACGCGAACGATTCGTCTCAGGTCGGCGACGGTTTCCTCGGTTAAGACTTTTGGAACCTGCAACGTTTCGGCGGTCAGGCGATTCTTATACCAGAGGGGCGAGCGTTCGAGATTCTGACGAATCGTCGCGGCGCCTGCACGATTGGCTTCGAGATCGTCGTCGACGAGCGCGCGAAACTCGTCGTTGTAATCCCTTTCAGAAGGACGCATGGAACCCTTTCTTAGCGAACAAGCCGACGAAGTCTTTCGATCAGCGGCTGATAAAGCTTCAAGAAGAAACCGACGGCAAACATTGAAATCAGCGTCCCTTCGCGAACGCCGACAACGCGACCGAGCGCCGCGAAGGAGACGGCGATCGAGGCGACGACGAGGAACACGTCGAACGCGATCTTCGTCGCGCCGACCTTGAGCTTAACGAGCGGCGTAAGAACGCGAACCATCCCGTCGCCGGGAAGGAAGAGAACGTCGGCGGCAAACTCGCAGGCGAGTCCCAGCGCGATGATCGCGCAGCCAAGACAGACCTGCGCAAGGCGACCGGGATACCAAGCGATCGGAAACAGCGCGCAAACCTTCATGCTCAGATCAATCATCGCGCTGAAGACGAAGAGACTGGGAATCTGCAAAAACTGGACGCGGCCAAAATTGCGACCCTGAATAATCCATTGCGTCAGGAAGAAGATCGCGTTGAGAACAAAGGTCGTCGTTCCGAAGGTAAGCGCCGGAATCGCGGACGAAATTTGCGAGACGCGATAGGCGACCCACGCGACCGACGAAATCGGCGACGTCCCTAGATCGGCGATCGACGTTACCGCGATCCCGAAACTCACGCAGAAAATTCCGAGCGCGCAAAGCGCGACGCGTTTAAGAGCGAACGAGTTCGTTTCTTCGCGGGTCATCTCCTTCCTCGACCGTTGAACTGACATAATAACGCCTTGAAGTCGGCGAATAACTAAACGGGCGCCGCGGCGGCAAGAGGCGCGATAAGAACGGTGAGAACGCCCGTAATCGCGATCGCGAGTCCGCTGAACGCCCCTTCCGTCTCGCCGATCTCCAGCGCCCGCGCCGTCCCGAACGCGTGGGAGGAAACGCCGATCGCCAACCCTTGCGCGACGGGATTCAGAATCCCGAATTTACGAAGGAAAAACGTCCCGCACATATTCCCCGTCACGCCCGTTATCGTAATGACCGCGCACGTTATCGCCACGTATCCCCCGTATTCTTGCGTAATTCCCGCGCCAATCGCCATCGTGATCGATTTAGAAAGAAGCGTCATATATTCGACGTATTCCATCTGAAACGCGCGCGCGACAAGCCATACGAGAACCGCGTTCACGACCGTCCCGACCGAACAAGCGGCGAGAATCGCGAGCCAGTTCGCTTTCACAAGTTCAAACTGACGGTAGAGCGGGATCGCAAGACAGATCGTCGCCGGAGTAATGAGAAACGTTATCGGAGCGGCGTCGCGGCGGTATGTTTCGTAGTCGATATTGAAGAGTTGAAGCGCGATAAGCGTAAAGAAGAGCGCGACGAGAACCGGATTAAAGAGAGTCGTCTTGAACTTCTTCTGAAGCGAAAGCGCCAGCAGGTAGCCTCCGACCGTCGTCGTCGCCGACAAATAACAATTTTCGCGAAAAAGGGTTGAAATCGCGTCCCAAATCGGCGTCATTTTTCGCTCCTTTCACGACGGCGCGCAAGCCGTTCCGCAACGGCCCCGGCGGCGAGCGCGGTCAGAATCGTGCCGACGATTCCCAGCAGAAGCGCGGGAACGAGAACGCTTTTCAAAACGTCTAACGCGTCGATTAGCCCGACCGTCAACGGAACGAGCGTGAGCGGCATCAGCGCAAGGAGAAAACGCCCCGCGTCTTCGACCGCCGAAAGTTTGACGACCCCCGTCTCCAGCGCCAAGAAAAAGAGGACCAGCCCGTAAACGCTCGCGGGAATCGGCGCGGGAACCAAACGGTTCAATAATTCGCCGACCAAGGAAAAAAGTAAAATAACGAAAAATTGACGAACGTATCCCATCGTTGAACCTGCCGCGTTTAGGCGAACGTCGTCCAAAAACCTCGGCGAGAAATACTGTTATCCCACGTTGACAAGCCGCTCGATTCGCCGTCAAAATTATATGGGTTCTTGACAAAACACAAAGGTCAAGGAAGCCCGACGTCAAAGGATAAGGGAAAACTTTTACCCTTCGTTTCAGGCGTCTCATATCGCAAGAAGATTAAAACCGATTTTACCGCTATTTTCAAACGGGACAAAATCCCATATAATGCGCCTTAGTCGGCGCGTTCGTCGAAGCGACGTCAAGCGCGATTTTGCGCTTGTCCGAGCCCGATCCAAGATCGGCGCCCTCGTCGTCGCGGAGGGACTCGCGATTCGAAAGGCAGGTTTATGTCCATCCGATTTGTATATTTTGACCTTGGAAACGTCCTCCTATGCTTTAGCGTTCACCGCATCTGCTGTCAACTCGCCGAGGTTGCGCAGACGACGGAGGCGGAAGTCCGCGAAAAACTCTTCGACGATCAGAGATATCGCCAGTACGAACTAGGCGAAATCTCGACGGAGGATTACTACGAGCAGGCGTGCGCCAACCTAGAACATAAGCCGTCTCTCGACGAATTCTCCGAAGCGATTTGCAACGTTTTCTGGGCAAACGACCCCATTCTGCCCATCGTCCGTAAACTCGCGAAATTCAACGTTCCGCGAGGAATCCTTTCGAATACGAACCCCGTCCATTGGAACTATATTGAAAACGCGTTCCCGCGCGTCTGGGACGCCTTTGAAGACTGCCGACTCGCCAGTTTTGAGGTTCACGCGCTCAAGCCTTTCCGGGAAATGTACGACGCGGCGTATCGAGAAGCCAAACGTTTGATTCCCGATCTTCAACCCAGCGAGGTTCTTTTCATCGACGACCTTGAGCCGAACGTCCAAGGCGCGAAAGAATACGGTTTCCAGACGATTCATTACGTCGATTTCGACCAGTTCCTCGAAGAGTACAAGAAGACGGGGCTCCCCGTCCCCTCTCGTTACTTAGACGGCGCCGTCGCGCCCGCCGAGGATATCACCGACGATCAGTTCGCGCACGAAATGAACGTGGATCTGTTCGGCTCCTTCCGCGTGGCGCGCGCCGTGGCGAAAAAGGCCATGATCCCCGCGCAGTACGGCAGGATCATCAAT
>CAMZHY010000433.1 GCA_947307005.1 uncultured Planctomycetaceae bacterium | reverse complement strand
AGGCGTCGACCAAAGCATTCCGTTCAAATTGACTTTTCCGGCGCGCTCGATCAGTTTGACGACCTCGTTCGTTTCCTCGTCGTCCGGAAGATTGTTCGAGACGTAAAACCATCGGTCGCGCATAACTTTCGGGCCTGAATTCTCATCCGCCGCCGAAACGCGAGAACTCTGACAAACGCCGAACGCCGCGACGGCGATTACGGCGATGACGCAAACTTTACGCAAGATTCGATGCATCGTTGTTTCTCTTTCTTCATCCAAGGGATTCGGCGTCCGCGACCTCGCGGCGGAGAGCTTCGCTTCTCGCCGCGAACCGGATGACAACCGCGTGTCGGTCAAAAGCCGACGCTTCCGTTAGACGGACGTCAGGCTCAGTATAACGGCGGGAAGCGTCGATATCAAGAATCCAACCGTCGATTATTCGCGTCGTTAAAAGAATCCGCAAACCGCGCCGCGCGTCCGCGCCGACGGAAGCGACGGTTCCACGCGCGCGGGTCAAACGGAATCGATGAAGTTGCGTTCGACGCGATTGAAGATAAGGACGCTAAGGGGCGACGCGACCGCGACGAAGAGGAGCGTCGATAGGAGCGAGACCCAGGTAATCGAACCCGTTCCGAGGATAACGTAGCGGAAGAGCTCCATCGGCGCGGTCGTCGGGTTGAGCTGCATGAGAAAGCCCCATCGCGGGTTTGAAATCTGCGACAGGGGATAGACGACCGGACTGGCGAGCATCCACAGTTGTAGACCGAAGCCGACGAGAAATTGAAGGTCTCGATATTTCGTCGTAATGCTTGAGATCAAAATACCGATGGACGCGCCCATAATCCCCATGACGAGGACCGTCGGGATCAGTAGCGGAAAGAACTCCCAATTCGGATGGACTTCGCCGCGCAGGAGGTAAAACAGGATAAAGATCGACGCGAGTCCCATCTGGATTAGGAGTTGGATTCCAGACGAAAGCGAATCCGCGATGGGAATTGTCAGTCTCGGAAAGTACGCCTTTTTGAAGATATGCGCGTTTGTCGCGAAGGCGGAGGCGTTCTTGCTGAGGCATGAGGCGAAGAATCCCCAAAACGCGTTGCCGCAGAGGTAAAACAGCATTTTCGGAACCCCCCCGGAACTGAGTCCCGCCATTTTTCCAAAGACGATCGTATAAACGACGCTTGTTATCAGCGGGTTGATGATAATCCACGCCGGACCGAGAATCGTCTGCTTATAGGTCAGCGTGAAGTTGCGTTTCGTATAGAGTTCGATTAAATCGCGGTAATTCCAGACCTCTCTGAGATTAAGACTCATCGGGTTGGCGTTGGCCTCGATATGAACGTGATACCCTTTTTTCTTCGTCATAGCTAATTGGCGACGCTTTCAAGGAGTTTCGCGGCGGTCGCCGCCGGATTGAAATTGGGATCGTCGGCGGATTCGCAGTTTTCGACGGTTTTGTCGGGCGTCGCGCCTTCTCCGTAATAGTAGTAATTAATATTCGGCTCTCCGTTGTTCTTCGCCTTACAGGAGAAGAGCCGCAACGTCGGATTGGAATTGCTGGAGAATCCGCTTTTTTTATTGCCGATCGCCTCGCAATTTTCCGCCGTATGAGCGATCGCGAGCCCGCTGCCGCCCAATTTGAACCCGACGCCGTTGCCCGCCGTCCGGACGACCGTTCCGTCGTCTTGAACTTTGAACCCGTTCAGGACGCTTTGGCAGTTCTTGAGGGAGACCGCGCCGATTTGTCGATTCTTGGCGAAAAGGTCGAATCCGTCGTCCGAATTGAGAAACGAGAGACAGTTTTCAAAACGATTCCCTTCGCCCGCCGCGACTTTACAGGCAAATCCGTCCGCGTTGCGTTCGGACCGGTCCGCGTTGCAGTAGGAGACGCAGTTTTCGACCAGATTGTCGCGCGGCCACTCTTCTTTGGGCGCGTCGATATCCGCGCAACGAATAAGAATTCCCGTTTCAAGGTTGCGATACGACCGGCAGTTGCGAATCACGTTGCAACTCCCTTGGACGACGATTCCATGACCTCCCGTAACATGAACGCCGTCGATTTCCCAGAAGTCGGCGTCAAGTCGGAGCGCGCGATCCGTCCCTTCGAAGTCGATAATCGGGACGCGGCCGTATTCGTCGTCGCCGCCGACGAGTTTTTTGCGCGATTTCTCCGTTCCGCTCGACGATTTGCCGACGACGACGTCTTCCGGTCCGTATCTTCCCGGGAGCGCTCGGACTTCGCCGCCCGGCTCGCAGCGTTGCAGCGCGGTGACGAGGTCGTAAGGGCTGTGGAGCGTTCCGTCTCCGGCGATTCTGCCGATCGGGGACGCGTAGACGTCGGGTTGCGGCGCCTTGTTCGCCCTTCTTTTTTTCCAGAGGATTTTGATCGACCGAACGTCGACGGTCATTTCGCCCCCGTTGGCGGCGAAGAATCCGAAATAGAGCGACTTCGGGTCGCGTTCCTCGAAGATTCCCGGCGGCGTTCGCAACCAGCGGAATTCGAGTTCCGGGACGAAATCGCCCTTTCCGCCGGGCGTCTTTTTCGTTTCTCTGAGGGACGTCCGAAACCAATACGGTTTTCGGACGCAGCCCCAGATTCCGCCGCCTTCTCTGCCCAGCAGAAGCCGATAGCTCCGCGTTCGGAGAAATGGGAGCGAGTCTGCGTTTGCGTCCTCGGGCTTGCCGAAATAGAAGAAGTTTCCGGTCTCTTCCACGCTGTCCGCCGCGATCCCAACGCGACCGAAAAAGTTTCCGCGACCGTAATATCCGCCGACCGCCGCCATATTGGAGTAGAAGAGACCGCTGAGCGGGTCGGGCGTCATGGCGTCTCGTAAGAAGATTCCAAATCCCTCCTGAAAGGTTGGAAAGGCGTTCTTAAGGACGACGCGACCTTTCACGTTGGCGCAAAGGTTGACGTCGCAATCCGCGGGAAGCTCCGCGTAATAGCAAACAAACTGATCGTACCCGGCGTCGGAGATTTTCCCGCGACCGTTGGGCATTGAGAGGCGCAATTTGTTCCCGACGAGGGACGATTCAGCCCCTTGACGCTCCAAATCGTTCGACCGATTCTGACGCTCGCGGCGTTCAAGGTTCGACGTCGGCCATAGAAGCGCGCGCTTCCATTGGAAATCTCGAAACGAACACTCATGCCAACGGTCTTCGGAATCGGGGGCTTCGCAGTTTTCTTCTTCGTCGGCGTTCTCGCGGACGACGAGGTCGTCAAGAGTCCTACCATTCTTTTTGAACGACATTTCCCCCTACCTTTGTCGCGGTCGCTGGCGCCAACTTCACGTTTCCCCACGCGCGACTCGTCCAGTGACGACCAAAATAGCGAACGTTTTCTTCCACGCGAAACGAGAGCGCTTTGTTGATGAAATCGTGTCTCGTTTCCGTGTTGTTACGGAATTCAACGACGACGACGTCGCACGTATAGACGCCCGTCGTTATCGGCGCGACTCCGAATTGAACGCGGATCGCCGTCCTTCCCTCCGGAAGATCGAACGGATCGGAAAAGGTCATGCCGACGATCATGCCCCCCGGCGTCGACACAATGAGTCGGATCACGACGTCGGTTCGCGCTTCC
>CAMZHY010000432.1 GCA_947307005.1 uncultured Planctomycetaceae bacterium | reverse complement strand
TCCAGCGGGAACGTTCGCTTTAATTGCGGCGAAGACGCCGCCGTTTGCAAGACCAAATCCCAGTGTTCCGCTTCCTCCCATTGAGTTGCCGCACAGGTACACGCGATTGGCGTCGATACGATATTTCTCGATAACCCACGCAATTTCGTCAAGAAGACGTTTTTCAACAGGCGTAAGATCGCCGGACGCCCTTTCAGCCAATTCTTCGTTAATTTCCGACTGATCCGCGCGACGTCCGCCCCACCACCAATCAGAATCTTTATTGTCGTAACAATCAAGAAACAGACCGTAAAAATCGTCAGGAACCGTATATATGTCGTGATTTCCTTTTTCAAGGGTGCAGTCCAACGCGGTTTTTGCCGAATGTCCTGCGGAATGGAGCACGACGTACAAGGGATGATCGTCTTGTACGCCATTCTTCGGGAAAACGACGTAGAAGTAGTCGCGTTGATCAGGATTCTTCGCGCCCCATTGCGGGAGAGAACCGTGTTCAAATCGCTCGGTCTGACGATCGTTAAAGAACAACCCTTCAACCAATTCCGGCTTAAGCGTTTTGAGACGACGTTTTTGCTCAACATCGGCAACCCGGTTGCAATATCGCTTGAAAATCACGTCGCGCGGAATGAGGTCAAAACCTTCATAACGACCATGGAATATACGAATTTCGACCGCCTTGGGCAATTTAAGCAGCGCGGAAACGCCCCCTAGAGTCTTGATAAAAACATCGTCTTCAGGAATGTAATCGACGGCAAATTCCAAGAGTTCGGCAGTCGAAAGGAAAAGATCGGGATTACTGGGAAACGTTTCAATTGGAGGAATCTTATTGAGAGAGGCGCGACAGAATGGAGCAAACCAACGTTTAAAATCTTGGAGGAAGAAATCGAGTTCGCAATTGCGCAACGCCTTCCACTCGGAATCGCTGGTTAAGGTTGAAAGCGCCTCTCTAACCGACGCGACCTGTTCTTCAACGACGTGCGACAATGCGATGATTTTATCAGGTTCGAAGTCGGTAAAGTAGTATTTTTTGATCAGCGTGCCGCCGTGATTCTCGTCAAAAATGGACTCGCCAATGGTGAAACGGCTCAGTTCTTCTTGAGCGATAAATTTCTTCCATGATTCGTCGTCAGCGTCGTTTGGCCTGACGTCAAAGGACGGCCATTTAGCGGTAGAGAGTTTGATGAGGTCTCGACCGCAGGTCTTCTTCAGCGCATACCAGTTCTTCTGTTCGTCCGCGGGCGCGTTTTCAGGAAAAGGAGGTCGCTCGAAGCGATCGGCAAATGCGGAAAAATCGGAGCAATAATCGACGGAATTCGCCGTCTCGTCGGCAAAGACTTCGGGGGGGACAGCCCCAAGGGTCGCGAAACCGCATATCAAGATAGTCGATAAAAAACCGACAAAAACGTTCCACGCACAGTTATGTTGAATAGACGTTGTTTTCAATTTATTTCCTCCTTAGCGACAACCTGTAAAAAACCGTCGCTAAAAAAAGTATTGCGAACGAACGGCGCCGGCTACTTCACTTTCTTGTAGTTAACGACAGAGGCGTGTGGAGCCGAATCAATCTCAATAAGAAGACCTTTTTCCATTAGCTCTTTACCGTCGACCAATCGGGTTTCGTTCGTGTCGACGTCGCTAATCTCGTAAATTGCGGACGGATCCAAACCACGAAGAGGAAAACGACCGGCGACGAATCTCGCGTCATGCCGCGCAAACATCTGAACAACACCCGCGCCCTTCTCTTCGTCGTTGTATTGCCAACCGATCCATTCGTCTGAATCGAGTGAAACGGAGGTTAGCGGATAATAATCTCCAGCAAAGAACGGGACGACGCGTTCACGCCAAATCTTGAGATTCCTAAGAACGACGTCCCAATCTGCGTTGTCATCTCGGACGTCGTAACATAAGTTGAGATAAGGAACAAAAATCGAACGGCATTTGTAGTCGTCGAAGGCTTTGGAACCGGTTCCAAAGAAGGGAATCCAAAGCGCGATTCCGTAAGAATGAACCTGTTGACTGGTCGGTTCAAGCAAATAGTCGCTACGAAGAAGCGGGACAGCGCGACGCAGCGTCTCAAGATCGTTGCGACGACCGCCTGAGGCGCAGGAATCGATCCGAAGCCCCGGATTGCGGGCAAGCAACGCGTCCCAGTACGCAAGATAGCCTTCAACGTAACGAATCTCGGTGATTCCCTGTCGATCTGGAGCGTCTGCGGCGCGCCAGATCGGGAGCGGCGCGATATTGAAATCTTGTCGGTAAAAATCTATTCCTTCCTTTTTGAGGAGACTGTCAACATGATTAATCAACCATTCGCGAGCGTCCGGATTGCCGAGATTCAGCAGACGGCCAAGCAACCACTCCTGGTGATTTTCCGCAAGCCACGACCCAGATTCTACTCGTTCAGGTTCAAACCAAACAATTGATCGAACGCCATGTTCGCGACCGTAATCCGTAATCTTACGGAACCCTCCTGGAAAACGTTCTTGGTCGATTTCCCAAGTGCCAGTCTGAGCCCAGTTGCCGTCGCACGGATACCAACCGGCGTCCATCCACCAGTAATCGAGCTGCATTCCCCGTTTAAGGTAATCTGCGATAAATTCGATCTGATTGTCCGACGTTGCTTGCGTCATTTCCGCGAAGTAATGGGAACTGCATGCTGCGAGATGACTTGGAACGAACTTACCCTTCAGAGAAGAAGGTTCCCCTTTATCTGGAACGCGTGGAACGTTATATTCGATCATCCAGCGACGCCACACGTTTTGAGCGTCATACCAAGATTCACGAAACCAAGGACCGACTACGGCAATCGGAGAGCGGACCTCTTCCTTGGGAAAGAGTTTAAAACGAGTTGTCTCTTGTCCCGCCAAAACGCGAGTTTCGAGTTCGTTTTGACGTTCAAATATCGCCGACCATTGACCTGACCAACCGAGAACGACAATCCACCCCTTTTGGAAGGATTCAAGATTGAAGTAAGGAAGATACGCCCCCGTTGGACGACCATCGTCAGGAGCGAAGTTTCTCTTCTGACCTGTTGTCATAACGAATTCATGCGGCATGTAGTCGTCCGCGCGACAAGGACTTCCTATGGAGTAATGGAGCTTAACCTCATGTTGACGATTCCAGCGACTCGCCTCCTCGCATTCGGAATCCCATCCGCTAACGGGGCGTTGTTCAAAAAAGTCCCGACCAAATATCGCGTCGATTACGTTGACATTTTCGACGATGGGCGTATCTGAATCGGAGAGATTTTTGAAATTCAAAGTCCACTCGACAAAGGGATAACCGCAGTAGTCGATTACCGTGCAGACAACTTGAAGACGTCCATTCGGCTCGGTGAAGGTAAGCGTTCGGGTGACTTTACCGTCGATTTCATCTGAGATTTTACGATCAATCGTCCATTTAGAGAGAAAATCGTTCGATGAAACGCCGTCATAGGTAAATGAAAAAGGAAAAGCCACATCTAAGGTTCGGTCATAACAAGCATTATCCGAAAGAGTTAGATCGCTCAAATAGAGAGTCGAACCGTCTTCCAAGTCAACGCGAGCGTCCGCCCAATCCTATTGATCGCAGG
>CAMZHY010000431.1 GCA_947307005.1 uncultured Planctomycetaceae bacterium | reverse complement strand
GTCTTTAATTTTAAGAAAGGATTTGAGTATCGAGACAAGATAATCGCTCACTTTCTCCAGTTCTTGGACAAACCGCGTCTGACGTTGCGCGTGGGCGAGATCGTCCGACGGAAGAGGTTTGGAGAGGAGTCGCGAAATGAAAAGAATCGTCTCGTCTTGGACGTGGTCAAGCTTTTCTTCGAATTGAAAAAGACTCTCGACGTCCTCGCTATTTTGGAAGCTATCGTCAAAGACTCTTTTAAACCCCGCCGTCAACTCAATGCAGTCGTCAAACGTTTGCTGAACGACTTGATCGAGCTGAGCGATCGCGCTCGTCGGAACGGAAAGGAGACTAAAGCTCAGATTCGTCGTGGGAAACGCCGCCGTCTTCTTAACTTTCTTCTTATCGACGACTCGTTTTTCGAGTTCTCGCGCTATCGGTCCGACAAGGGGCAGGAACACAAGCGTGTTCGCAACGTTAAAGAGCGTGTGCGTCAGCGCAATCTTACCCGGCGTCTGGAGATGAAACGCCGATCCTAAAGCGTTAATCGTCGGCATGAAAACCGGGAAGAAGATCGCCATGACCCAGATAACGCCGATCGTATTGAAGATGAAATGGAAATAGGCGGCGCGGCGCGTCGTACAAGGCGCGCCGACGGCGACGATCAGCGGCGTGAGCGACGTTCCAATATTGCTGCCAAGGACGATCGCGGCGGAGGAATTAATATCGATCGAACCCAACGACGCAAGCGTGATCGTAATCGCCAAAATCGCCGCGGAAGAATGCGTAAGAGCGGTCGCGACGCAACCGACGAAAACGCACATGCACGCTCCTAAAATCGAGTCGGCGCGAAACGCGTTCATAAACGCCGTGAACTCCGGCGCGTCGGAAAGCGGCGACAAGCCCGCTTTTAACGTCTCGAGTCCGAAGAAGATCATTCCGAGTCCTATAAGGAAAATGGAAACGTTCTTGACTCTTTCATTCTTCGAGAAAAGGTAAAAAACCGAAGCGACCCCGAGCGTCGGCAGCCCGAACTGACCAATATTGAGCGTGAAGAGCCATCCGGTGGTCGTCGTTCCGATATTGGCGCCCATAAGGACCCCGATCGCCTGTTTGAGCGTCATCAGCCCCGTGTTGACGAACCCAAGCGTCATCACGGACGTCGCCGTGCTCGACTGCACAAGGGTCGTGACAAACGCTCCGACGCCAAGCGCGTATACGCGATGATCCGTAAAAAGATTGATCATTCGCTGCAACTTCTTCCCCGAGATCGCTTGAAGTCCTTCGGACATTCGCCTCATGCCGAGAAGAAAGAGCCCGCCGCCGCCGACGACGACCAAAAGAATCGTCAAATAATCAATCTTCCAACTCTCCGCCTTGAACGAGATATAGACATGTTCGTCCGGATCGTCTTTTTTCGACGCCTCGACGACGATCGTCGAACTCCCAACGGCGTCCGGTTTCCATGCGACGGTAAGGTTGGAACCGTCGATCGATAGATCGGCGTAGTCGCTTTGCCCCTCGACAATCGCAAGTTCGACGTCGTCCAGACTCGCGGTCTCCGGCGCGCCAAGCCGTCCTTCGGCGCAGAGCTGTCGAACCGTCTCGCCGAGGTTAATCGTTGTCGCGGGCGCGTTGACGAGAACTTTAAGATCGGGAAGCCATCTGACGGGCGCGTCGCCGCGTTCCGAATGTTCTTCGGCGGCGGCGGAAGACGCGTCTTTGGAAAGGGCGAGCGCGTCCTTCGAAATCGCGAACACGCCCGTAAACAGACATGCCGTAATTAGAACCGCGACCGTCGCCGGATAAACGGCGCGCTTGAGAGAGACTCTTCGAAAAAACAGCGTGGAATCTTGCCAAAACTTCATAGAAAGACGACTCCCGAGACGCGACGTCTCGAACGCGCCGAACAAGAAAGCAACCAGCCTCCGCCTTTTCCTTTTGCAACGCGCAAAGGAACGTGGACGGAGGCTGAAGAGCAACGTTCGGAACAAGCATATATCGGGGGCGCAAAAAGAATTCGAATCGACGTCGCGACGGGAGGTTGAAACGGCGCGAACCGACGCCCAACGTCCGGAACCGGAGCGAAACGACCCGTCGCGTCAATCAGTTCCCGACGCCGCGACCAAACAACGGCGACGATTGACAAATCCGCGAAAGCGATTGGCGCGATCTTTTCCGCCAAAACATCATTGATAAAGCGACGCTCATACATGCCGTAATTATCCTCGCGGCGGCGACGGCGTCAAGGGCAAGTCGCGCGCGAGACGGCGGTTGAATAATAAAAAAAGGAGCGGACGAATACGTCGCGCTCCCTTAAGCCCGTTAAGTTTCAAGACCGTCCTGTCCGAACGGTTTGAACACCCGTCATTGGACGTCGCTGTCGTGTTGGTCGTACGCCCGTCGTAAAAACGGACGGCGCAGAATGCGTTGCGCAAAGCGTCGCTGAGCGACGTTCGTCGCGTCCTCGCTCGCGTCCTCCGTAGGACTCGGCTTGGACGACGTCAGCATTGCCTGACGTCCCTCGTTCTTCTTCTGACCTCGCGTTCGCGATGAATAACGCGAGGGGCGGTCTGCCTTCCCAGCTTCGCTCCGTGCCAGCCTTATCTTGGAGGGCGAACTCAACCCCTTGCGTCGGATGACTCAAAAGAGGATTTTGAGGGTGGCGGATCCATTTCGTCGACTTGCGCCGACGTTTCTTTCCGGGATCCGCGCGCCGTTCCCTTTCAGGAGCGACTTCGGAAAGAATCTCTTGGGGCGCCGCGGAGAGCCTGCGCTCCCCGCAGCCCTGATTCGTCTATCAACGGTTGACCATCAAGGTGAACATCACACCGTGGACGAAGGTGTCGAAGTTGCGATCCTTTTTCCTCGTCTTGACGCCGAAGATGGAACCGTCTTCATTGATTCGGTAGTTGTTGACCGCCGACGCTCGGGAGATGTTGTCAAGGTACAGCATCTCGTAACCAACCTTGAACCCAATCGCTTCGGTCCAGTTCCAAGTCGCTTCAAGCTTGCCGTCGACTCCGTTGGAGTAGGCGTCGTAGTGCTTGGAGTAGTTGAACGCGTTCGCAACGGTGCCAATCGGCGTGTAGGACTGGATGCCGCCCGTGGCGCTCGTGTTCTGGCTGCCGGAGTTGTTGTTGTTATTGTTGTTGTTGTTATTGTTGTTGTTGTTGCCGTTGTTGTTATTGTTGTTGTTGCCCGAGCCAGAGGAAGCCGTGTCGGACATCGCCTTCAGACCGAGGGTGCCGTATCCGTAGATGTTCTGACGGTTGAAGCCCGCGAAGTACTTCGCTTCGCCCGTGAATCGCCAGCGATTGCTGCTAATCGTGTAGCGAGCGCCCACCTGAGGACCGACGATATGGTTGTTCGCCTCGAAGTTCCAGTCCGAATAACCGAGGTCCGCGCCGCGGCTAGCGTTCGTGTTGTAGTCGAATTGACCGTACGACTGGGAGGTCTGAACCGACTGATTGTCGCCCGCGCCTTGGGTGTTCGTGTTCAGGATGCTGACTTCCGTGATGCTGTAGCTCGACTCGTTCTTCGTGCTAGCGTGACCAAAGAAGGAGAACCGACCGTCGAAACACGTGTAACGAACGCCCGCCAACGCTTCCA
>CAMZHY010000430.1 GCA_947307005.1 uncultured Planctomycetaceae bacterium | reverse complement strand
TCACAGCGATAGCGGTCCTTCTCTATTAGAAGAGGAAACGGCTGACTTAGCAGAACTTGGTGAAAAAGCACGCGCGTTTAACGGTCAGGTTATTCCATACGACGACGACGAGTCGCCTAATGTCGCTAAAAGTTTATTGATCGACGCGGCTGTGGAAAATACTTTTCTTCCGAAAGATAAACGGGAGAAGTTAACCGAATGGGGGCGAACAATAAGCGTGTCTCCCGTGTTGACCCGTCAAGTATTGCCAATGTTTTGGACTGCTTTGACGCTTTTTTTGTCTACTTCGTTGCTTTTTAATACTTCTGGTTCCCGTATAGTTCTTTTCAAGACAGTGACGTTTACTGGATTGATATTTGCTTTGGCGTGCGTCGCCTTAAAGGCTAATCCTGGTTTTCTCGATTGCGAAAAGTATAACTACTGGTGGTTAACCGACGACCAAAGTAATAATGAAGCGCGAATAGGTTTCGGGTCATATATTAACAAAAACGCAGCCGGAGGTTACCTCGTTTTGTGCTTTTGCGCTTGTCTTTTTTTCGTTGCGCGAGAGTTCATGTCCGTAGCGAGGGTAATGAATAGGGAGTTGCACGAACGTCGTCATGAAATGAGAGATAGTCGCGAGGAGCTAACGTACGAAAGGACTAGCGACCCTCTTTGGAAGGTTGTTCTCGGTTACTTTTTCGAACTCTTTAACCGTCGTTTTTCCTTCTGGATTGGCGTGTTAGGGTTTCTCTATGCCGCAATTCTCGCTTCGTTATCGCGAGGAGCGTCTGTGGCGGCGACTTGTTCGCTTTTGTGGATGTTTATCTTTGTCTCGGGCCGGAAAGAGACGCGTCGTTTCTGGTTTGTACCGTTGATAACGTTCGTGATAGCCGTTTCTTCGCTTGTTGGCGTAAGCATGTACGAAAAGGTTGACGAACGTATGACGACGCTTGTCGAAGCGGACGAACAAGGGGAAACTGATATTGAAAGCGATTTGCGTTGGGAAAACTGGAAAGGTGCTATAAAAGGATCTCAGGACTATTATTGGTTTGGCTCTGGATTAGGAACGTATCACATTGCAGATTATCCTTTCGATAGAGCGACGTCAAAAGGGAGCATATTCAAGTATGCGGAGAATTCTTTTGTTCAAAACCTCATGGAATTAGGACGTATTGGGGCGATTCTCTTCATACTGACCTACATTTTGCTTTTCTGGCTTATTGGTCGTTTTTTGGTAGGACGTCACAGCGTTGAAACGATAGCGTTTGCAATTAGCGGCACCTCGTTGCTTATCGGGCAGTTAATTTCATCCTCTCTGGATTTCGGTATTTATTTGCCAGCTAATTTTTTCCTATTTGCGTTGATTTTCGGTTCCTGCACTGGTCTTCAAAACAAGCGAGTATTTTATAATATAATCAAAGATTCTAGGGATAGTGAAAAAAGCGCCGGCGCGTTCCGTAAGATGAATCAATTAGAGCGGCTTGAACGATTGGGACTTCTCCTTTTTTCGTTTCTCCTGTTGACGACGACGGCGATCGGTTCTGTGCCAGCGTTACGCGAAAATGCGGATTATAATAAACGCCGTAATCTGATTAGGGAGGCGGATATTCCAGAAGAACGATTACTTGAAATGAATCCTCGGGCTCTGGACCGACTAATAAGAGATCTCAGGGATTTTACCTCGTACCGTGACGATAGCGACGACGTACGAAGCGCGTTGGCGAATCTTGAGATTATCCGGTTTCGACTCCGCTACGGCGCTTTCTTAAAAGAAAATCAACCGGATGCGTCCCCTAAAAGAATATGGGAGCAAACACAACCAGAACGTTTTTTAACCTTTTTTCTTGATAGCCAGTGGAGCGGACTTCGAATTCCCACCGAGAGAACCCGCAACAATACTTTCATTCTCGAATCGTTTCCTAACGCAGTTGCCGATATATTGGCGTCACGAAGAATTATGCCTTTGAACGCTCGAATTTATCCTTCGCTGAATGCGATTCTCCCCCTCTGTTCCGACTTGACGTGGGAAGAAGAACGTGAACTTGCCGAGTTGCATATGCGTCGCGCCGCTTCGTTAGGCCCCTTTGATTGTAATAATCTTCTGGTTTCCGGATATCGTCTTGGATCATTTAAACTTTGGGAATTGGAAAGGCATTTTCTGAGGAAAACCGCCGAGAATAACCCCCAATTTGCGCCTCAAATTTTGAAAGTTTTGGGTGATAGCATGCCGGAACCTGTTCTTAAAGACATAATTCAGGAGGCTGTTCCAAACGATCCCCAAGGACTTTATCTTGCGACGGTTTCTCTTTTGGAACGGAAAGAGACGCACGTGTACAAAGCGATGGAACAAAAGGCGCGAAAATATTTTTCAGAGACGCCAGAGGAAGAGCGCGACGCCCGTTTTTACTTCTGGGCGGGGCGCTTCTACGATAGTATGAGCGAGTATGACCTTGCTCAAGAGGCGTTGGGGAAATCTCTTGAGCTTGATCCTGAAAATGACGACGCTTTTTTCCTACGTGTTCGAATTCTTTGCGACAATTCATCGGTCTTGCAAAAGGATGAAGAATGCGTGAAAATGCTTGAAGAATATTGCAAGTTTCATCGGGGACAAAAAAGTTGGAAGGCAAACGATTATCTTGAAAAAGCCCGTAAGAACCTTAAACGAAATATCGCCCGTAGGAAAGCGCGCGAGCGTATCCGGGAAGAACAAGAGCAGGATGAAAGAATCAAAAACGAAGTGCGCGCAGGGATGGACGCGACCAACGCCCCCGTCGGCAACACGCTAGATTCGACCGCGAGTCCGGAAAATCAAAGCGTCGAGCCTACGCCTAGTCCATAGTTTGGCAAACGGGAGCTGAGAATCTAAAGAATCTAAGAATTACTCCCCTGTTGCTTTTATGCGCCGTTCTTTTAAAATTCAGTGAACGCATGGCTACTGGCGTTTTCGATAGAGGGCGTTATGGCGAAAGAAAGACCTTTGTTTGCCGTAGACGTTGGCAATACGCGAGTGAAAGTCTGTTTTTGGACGACTCCAGATTATCGTTCTTTCCTGAAGGAAGAGCGTTCGCGCGTTCCTCTCTGCGACGACGAAACGTCCGATTTGTCACCAGTGTGCGACGGCGTCATAGAATGGCTCAGGATGAGTTCGAAAATTAGCGATTGTCCTAGCGTATGGCTCGTTTCAAGCGTTAATCGTCAGAAGTCTGACGAGTTAGAGAGACGCGTTAGAACAATGAGACCGAAAGACGTCTTTGTCAATCTTGAGCTCTGCGATATTCCAATGAAGGTCGAGTATGACGTTCCTTGTAGGCTTGGGCTTGATAGGGCGATAGCGGCGTTTTCCGCCGTCAATCGGTTGGAGGTTGGGACTCCTTTTTTGGTTGTTGATGTTGGAACAGCCGCGACAATCGATTATGTCGACTCTCGAGGTGTTTTTTGCGGCGGCGCGATATTGCCCGGACCTAGACTTACGGCTGAAGCGCTCAATGCCAAAACGTCTCAGTTGCCGCTCCTTATCGATCCTGAAAATATGGAAACGTCGGATTGCTACAACAGCAATTCTGGGCGCGCGTTAGATTATCCTGCGACAGAGACTCAAGGAGCAATTCGAC
>CAMZHY010000429.1 GCA_947307005.1 uncultured Planctomycetaceae bacterium | reverse complement strand
TCCGAACCTCCTCCGTTCGCCCCGCCCACTCCATCTCATAAGGGCGTTTTCCCACGTTCTCGGCGTCCTGCGCGAGCCCGATCGCCGCCGACGACGATAAAACCGCTAGCGTCAGTAGAATTGCGTTGAAGAGTCGTTGTTTCATCTTAGCGTCCTCCGATACGACGTCGCCGATTTTCGATTCTCAAAACCTTGCGCAGTCTCCCGACGATAACTCGCAAGAAACCCGACGTCGACGCCGCAATTATAACAGAAAGAAACGCGGGCGCCAATTAACGAGGGACGTCGCGACGTAATTTCGGAAATCGTCGACGCAGCCCAGGACGATCGAGGCTAAGACCTGACGCGACGACGCAGCGGCTTCGAGCAGCACGTTCGACATGCCTTCATGATAACTTGGGAGAATTACGGCGTTCGTCTTCTTTTCGTATTAGCAAACTATCTTTTTTATCTGAATATTATGGATAGTTTCACGATTGTCATTCAATATTCTTGTAGATATAATGGGCACGGTAAAAGTAAAAAAACGCCTCCCTGATGATCCATTTAAAAAGATTCCCCCCTTTTTGATGTTAATATTGAATCGTCAATCTATAAGCCGTACTAATATTTATTGTATTATATATTAATTTTGACTAAATGGTTTGCAATTTATATCAATAAAGCGGAACTAGATATATGGTAGAGGCCTTACGAGAAGAGATTTTAGCCCCCGTAAAACCCATTTTGAAATGGGCTGGGGGCAAGTCCCAATTACTCAGTGAATTGTTGCCTTAGACAGTCATACAAACACATGAGTATGGACGTCGTTCTTTTTGACATATTTCGATCGCCTCCATCGTGTGCCCCATACGTTTTTTCAATATTTAAGGTCAACCATATTAATTGCTATTGTTCATTCAACGAGGATTAATATAAAAGAAAACCGCTAGAACCTGCGTAAGGACGATTGAGTGACGATGGATTTATATTTTAATCAGGATTTAACATGTCGCTATAAAAGTCATTCGCAAGTTGCTCGCGTATTGACGGAAGAATGGGTGAATAGCAACATGTATTGTCCTCGTTGTGGGTGTGTAAAACTAATAAAATTTGAAAATAATAGAAGAGTCGCCGACTTTTTTTGTGATCAGTGCAAAAACGAATACGAACTGAAAAGCAAAGATGGAGAAATCAAGCACAAGATTGCGGATGGCGCCTACAACACATTTATTCAGCGCATTACAAGTAACAACAATCCCGATTTTCTCATCATGAGTTATAATTCGGACGGTTTTTATGTGAACAATTTATGGATTATCCCCAAGCATTTTTTTACTCCGGCAATTGTTGAAAAGAGGAAACCGCTTTCCGCTAACGCTCGTCGAGCGGGATGGGTTGGTTGCAATATTTTATTTGATGAAGTTCCACAACAAGGAAGAATCAGTATTGTCAATGAACGGGCGCTTGTGGATAAGAGCATTGTTCTTAATCGTGTTTCTCAATCTTCACAGCTTGCTACAAACAACTTGGATGCGCGTGGTTGGTTGTTCGATGTTTTAAACTGCGTTAATCGAATTCAGTCAGATGTGTTTGTTCTTGATGAAATATATCAATTTGATCAAGAGTTGATGCGTCGTCATCCCCAAAACAACAACATTCGCCCCAAAATTCGACAACAGTTGCAAATATTGCGTGATAAAGGCTTTCTTGAATTTCTTGGGCGAGGTCAATATAGAAAGAAGGTCTAATTTGTTCTGGAACTGCATTCAACCTTCATTATATTCTTCTCCATATACTTGCATTGACGCACTAAAATATGCCGACGCATATCGTAAAGCTCATTATTGTAACGAAAAAATAACGTCTATATTACACGTACTTTATCGTGAATTTAACATCGCGGATTCTGGCGAAGACATTGAAAAAACTGTTATAAGCGCTCTTAGAAAGCTTGGTTTCATCTATCCAGAAATTCAAAAAACAATAGGGTTTGAACAGTCTGACCTTGGTCAACTTGACGTCATCACTCCCGCCGGTTGGAATCTAATTCGAGCTGAGACGGTCGCCTCGATGCAGGAATGCTATTTGCGCGCTATGGCGACGCCGATTCACCAATGCGGCGACAATTTATATTTTTCTCCACTATGCTGGACATTAGCAATTTTGTTAGAACTTGAAAAACGGGGATTGGAACCCGCCGTAGACTTTATTGAAATGGCTACTGTTATTCAGACTTCCGACCCTTCTGACGGATTGGCTTCTACGGTTGACAGACTTTGTGATTTAAGGATGCAAAGAGCTTTGGCGGCTCGGAAACGGAGTTTTGATAGAGACGCCTATATAGAGTGCGCGAATAGATTCGGACGCAAGGAACACACTTTTAAAGACTACGCAGACATGAATATGCGTTATCTTAAAGCTTCTGGCATGGTTCAATCAAAGGGGAAAGGAATAGCCTTGATACCCGAAAAACGCGCGCTTGCGATTGAACTCGCTAAAGAACCAACGTCCGACAAACCGTTACTTGAATTATATCGGACTCTCTGCAATGGTTCGCCGCTCCCGACGGATAACACAATAATCGCTAATCAAGTCCTCCGCGATCTACTCGATCAAATTCAAAATTATGGACTCAAATACTCTATTGCAGGAAAACCGTTAGACACGCCTGCCCATATTAACCAAGTCAGACACGAAATTGAGGAATTGATCGCAAAAAAGAAGGAAGAAATCTATGCCGTTCATCAGGCGGAACAATGGGAAGAAATCGCAGCGTACATGGATTTACTCGCGTCTCGACGCGAAAAATTAAGTTTTAAAAACGAAACAGAAATCAGGGTTCCGAAAACCGAAGCTCCCGCCTATTTAGAGTGGAGTCTTTGGCGAGCTTTTTTAGCAATAAATACTCTTACAAATAAACCTTACGAGGTTCGAAGATTCAAAATAGATCAAGACTTTCTTCCTGTATGTACCGCGCCCGGAAACTGACCTGATTTGATTGCTGAATTTGAAGATTATGTGATCGTAATTGAGGTGACGCTATCTGAAAGTTCACGACAAGAGGCGATGGAGGGAGAACCTGTTCGTCGGCATATCGCCGATCAGATGTTGCAATACAACAAGCCTGTTTACGGACTGTTTATTGCTAATCGAATCGATTCTAACACTGCGGAAACTTTTCGTATTGGCGTTTGGTATACAAATGACGACACGCGAATGGAATTGCATATAATCCCATTTACGCTAGCTCAATTCTGCTCCTTCTTCAAAACGCTTTTCACGCGAGGAGAAGCAAGCCCTAACGCGATTGTGTCGTTGATGGTAAAATGTGAAAGCTTTAGGAGAGAATGCGAAGCTCCTCTATGGAAACAGAAGATTGCAAATACCATTGAAAAAAGCTGCAGCTAATGTGTTGATACATAAATCACGGAAGGTTTGGAATTTTGGCGTCTTGTCATTGATTGCAACCCCTTAACCTTATACAAGTAAGGAAATTCAAACTTAATAACTCCGTTCTATCGTCTAAGTTTTGAGGCTTGGTGACAAGAATCATGTGCAGATCCGACAATAAAGGATACCTTTCCAGTATTTGATCTGTACAGAATCCCCACCTTGTTCAATC
>CAMZHY010000428.1 GCA_947307005.1 uncultured Planctomycetaceae bacterium | reverse complement strand
ATTGCGTCTTTACGAACAACGTCTCGACGAACGGATCGTCCGGCGCCATCGACGTCTATTGCAGCGGCTCGTCGACGGTTCGCAATTCCCTCTTTACGAATAACGGCGTCCTCTCGAGCAGTCAAGACGGCGGGGCGATCGGAATCTTCGCGGGAACGTTGAATCTGGAGAATTCGTTAATTTACGGCAACAGTTCCGCGCGTTACGGCGGCGGCGTCGTCTTGCATTGGGAAGGAACGACTCTCAACGCGATTAACTCGACGATCGTAAACAACAGCGCGGCGACGGGCGGAAACGACCTCTGCCTAGGCGATTCGGTCGTAACCGCCAATCTTTATAATTCGATCGTCCTTCAAACGAACGGCGGAGAATCCGTCCTTAACGGCGGCGTCCTGAGCGGCTACAATACGCTAACGAGCGACGCGACGTGGAACGCCGGAAGCGACAATCCGCAATACAACCCCGGACTTTCGCTCTTCGCCGACGCGGCGAACGGCGATTATACGCTCGCGTACGATTCCGTCGCAATCAACGCCGGAAACGCGGCCTACCTGCCGACTGATCTAACGACGGATCTCGCAGGCGCGGCGCGCGTCGCTTTGGGCGAAGTCGATTTAGGCGCCTACGAATATAACGGCGAGACGTGGAAACTCGCGCCCCCGCTCTTCACGACGCTCGCGCCCGGCGTCGATTCGATTACGGCGAGCTGGACGCCCGTCGTCGACGCGAGCGGATACCGCCTCGCCTACGCGCAAGTCGGAGAGGAAACCTTTACGACGGTCGACGCCGGCGCGGAAACGACGCTGACGCTTTCAGGACTCGTCGTCGACGCGGTTTACCAACTCAAAGTAAGCGCGATTAGCGGAAATGAAAGCGCGGAAGATTCCGAGTGGTCGGAAATCGCGCTCGTGCGAACGAATCCGGAGACGCCCTCCCTCGTCGTCACGACAGAGCTCGACGTCGTCGACGCTTACGACGGACTGATTTCGCTCCGCGAAGCGCTCGACTACGCGTCGTCCGGCGATACGATTACCTTCGAGAATTTGCTTCAAGGGAAAAACGATCGCGCTCGCGCTTGGCGAACTTACGACGAGTAAAACGCTAACGATCGACGCGTCGAATCTTTGGAACGCGACGACGTCCGCGCCGGGGCTGACGATCAGCGGCGAAGGCGTCTCGAGAATCCTGAGCGTTGAAACGGGCGGCGTCGTTGAAATCAACGGGATAACGTTCGCGAACGGCGCGGCGAGCGAGAACGGCGGCGCGATATACGCGCAAACTGGATCGACGCTTACCGTTGCGAGCAGCGTCTTTACCGGAAACGAGGCGCGGAACGGCGGCGCTATTTGCGCGGCCGGTTCGGTTTCGATTTCCAGTTCGACCTTTACGTTGAATCATGCGAGTTACCAAGGAGGCGCGGCGGACGTTTCGTCGGGCGGAACGCTCGTTTTTACGGACAGCGTTTTTGAAAATAATTCCGCGACGTCGTACGGCGGGGCGATCAACGCCGACGGTTCCCTTACGATCAGCGGTTCCTCGATTATCGGCAACAGCTGCGAGGATCGTTCCGGCGGTCTCGACGTTGGCATGTCGGGCGCGGCGACGGTTCTTAACAGCGTTTTTTCAGGGAATCGCGCGACGGGAAGCGGCGGCGCGGCGTATTTCAACGGTGCGGCGACGATCGACGGCGTTCAGTTCCTCAACAACGTTTCCGAAGCCTACGGAGGCGCCGTTTACGTCGCTAAGTCCGCGACGGTTGCGAATTCGACGTTCGACGGCAATACGGCGGCGCGCGGCGGCGCGCTCGCGATCTACGCGCCGGGCGCGCAGATTGTCAATTGCAGTATTTCCAACAACACGGCGACCGCTCACGGCGGCGGAGTCTACGCCGGCGCCGAAAACGCGAACTTGGTCGATTGCGAATTCGTCGGCAATACGGCGACGAGCAAAGGCGGCGCGATTTACGCCATCAACATCTCGACCTTTACCGTTCAGTCGAGCAAACTTTCCGGCAACGCGGCGGCCGACGGCGGCGGAATCTATTCCACCGCGCCGACCGCGAGCGCGATCAACTGCGAAATCTCCGACAACACGGCGACGCAAAGCGGCGGCGGCTTATGCTTGAACGGCGCGAACTTCGACCTTGTGAATTGCACGGTCGCCGGAAACGCCAGTCCCGCCGGCGCGGGGGTGTATTGCACGCCGACCTGCGTCTCGCCGAACTTCTATAACGCGATTATCGCCGCGAACAACGGGAACGACGTAACGCTTGACCCAGGTTCAAGCGCCGCGATCAGCGCCTACAACGTTCTTTCCGGCTTCGTCGATTGGGCAAACGCGGCGGACGCGACGAACTACGTCTACGACGCTTCGCTACCGCTCTTTGCGAACGCGGCGAACGGCGACTATACGCTCGCGGACGCCTCTCAGGCGATTGATCGAGGAAACGACCAGTATGCGTCGACGACCGTCGACCTTGCGGGGAACCCCCGCGTCTTCGGCGAAACGGTCGATCTCGGCGCTTACGAGTACCAAAAGCTCAGGCTCGCCGCGCCGGTTTCGACCGTCGCCGCGAAGACCGCGACGACGATTACGGCGACGTGGAACGCCGTTGCGAACGCGACCGGATACCGCTTCATCTGGAAGAATCAGAGCGACGCCTCGTTCAGCGACCCCGTTCTTCTCGACGCGGCGACGACCTCGTATCAGATGACCGATCTCGAAAACGACGCGGTCTACGTCTGGAAGGTTCTCGCGCTCGGCGACGGCGTTTCCTACGTCAATTCCGAGTACAGCGCGACCCTGCGCGAAAAACCGTTGCAGACGCTCGCCGCGCCGGTTCCGTCCGTCGCCGCGACGTCAAGCTCGCTGAAGGTTAGCTGGTCCGCCGTCCCGTACGCCGAAGGGTATCGCTTCTCCTACAAACCTGCGAGCGAAACGGATTGGACGACCGTCGACGTCGGAACAACTCGCAGCTATACGATGACCGGACTCGACCTCGATACCGAATACGACGTTCAGGTTCAAGCGATCGGCGACGGTCTGAACTTCGAGAGCGCCTATTCCGACGTCGTCCGCGCTAGGACGGACGCGGTCGCGCCGACTCCGCTCGACGCGCCGATTTCGTACGCCGCCGCCAAGACCGCGACGACGATTACCGCGGCGTGGAACGCCGTCGCGAACGCGACCGGATATCGCTTCATCTGGAAGAATCAGAGCGACGCTTCGTTCAGCGACCCCATTCTTCTCGACGCGGCGACGACCTCGTATCAGATGACCGATCTCGATAACGGCTCGGTCTACGTCTGGAAGGTTCTCGCGCTCGGCGACGGCGGCGCCAATCTCAATTCCCCGTACGGCGAAACGCAGCGCGAAAAGCCGCGGCAGACGCTCGCCAAACCGACGGCGACCGTCTCCGACGCGACGACGACCACGCTGACCGTCAACTGGACCGCCGTCGCGAACGCCGAGGGGTATGGCGTCTCCTACAAGCTTGCGAGCGAGACGACTTGGACAAGCGTCGCCGTCGGAACGGATCGCAGCTACGCGATTAGCGGCCTCGAACCGAATACGGAATACGACGTTCAGGTTCAAGCGATCGGCGAC